>JALYUH010000360.1 GCA_030853985.1 Bacteroidota bacterium
AAATAGTTCCGCTCATTCTGGCCCAGCGCGCTATTCGAGCCGATTCTACTCGCCCGTTTTCCCGTTGCGTCCGGAATAACAATCCCATTCTGCGCATACCGGCCGGCTAGCCGCCGGCCGGTTTTGCTGTTTAATTCCCGCCCACCTTTCGCGCCCCTGGCGCCTGCTTATGTCGTCCATCCGACGCGTTGTCGTTACCGGCCTTGGGGCCATCACGCCGCTGGGCAGTACGGCCCCGGCTTACTGGGAAGGCCTGCGCACCGGCACGAGCGGGGCCGCCACCATCACGCGCTTCGACCCCACCAAGTTCAAAACCCGTTTTGCCTGCGAGGTGAAGGACTACAATCCGGATACCTACTTCGACCGTAAGGAGCACCGCAAAATGGACCTGTTCACGCAGTTCGCTGTGATTGCGGCCGATGAGGCCATTGCCGACGCGGGCCTGCTCGACGGCAGCGTAGACAAGGACCGGGTGGGCGTGATTTGGGGCTCCGGCATCGGCGGCCTGAAATCGCTGCAGGAAGAGTGCTTCGCCTTTGAGAAGGGTGATGGTACGCCGCGCTACTCGCCGTTCTTCATCCCGCGCATGATTGCCGACTCGTCGTCGGGCAATATCAGCATCAAAAACGGCTTTCGCGGGCCGAATTTCGTGACCACGTCGGCCTGCGCCTCGTCGAACGACGCCATCATCGCGGCCTTCAACAACATCCGCCTCGGTCTGGCCGACGCCGTGGTGACGGGCGGCTCCGAAGCGGCCATCACTGAATCGGGCGTGGGCGGCTTCAACGCCCTCAAAGCCATGAGCGAGCGCAACGACGACCCGGCCTCGGCCTCGCGGCCTTACGATAAGGACCGCGACGGCTTCGTGCTGGGCGAGGGCGCCGGTGCATTGGTGCTGGAGGAATATGAGCACGCCAAAGCGCGCGGCGCTAAAATGTACGCCGAACTGATTGGTGGTGGCATGTCGTCGGACGCCTACCACATCACCGCGCCCGACCCGAGTGGCGAAGGCGTGGTGCTGGTGATGAAAAACGCGTTGCGCGATGCCGGCATTCAGCCCGAGGACGTGGACTACATTAATACCCACGGCACGAGCACGCCGCTGGGCGACGGGGCCGAAATCAAGGCCATCGAAAAGGTATTTGGCGCGCACGCCGAGCAGCTGAACATCTCCTCGACCAAGAGCATGACCGGCCACCTGCTGGGCGGGGCTGGCGGCATTGAGGCGGTGGCTTGTTTGATGGCGATGCAGTATAACCTCGTGCCGCCCACCATCAACCTGCACACGCCCGACCCTGAAATCAACCAAGCGTTGAATTTCACGCCCAACGTGGCGCAGGAGCGCGACGTGCGCGTGGCCATGAGCAATACTTTCGGCTTCGGCGGGCACAACACGTCAGTGATTTTCCGCAAGCTGTAGTACTTGGCGAGAGATAATTAAAGCCCGTCATGCAGCGCGCAGCGAAGCATCTTTACCGCTTAACGCAGTCCAATTATTGAAAAGGATTAGCATCGAGGTAAAGATGCTTTGCTGCGCGCTACATGGCGGGCTTATTTGATTTACTCAATTCACTCTTTTACCAAATACCCTTTGTTCAGCTTCGTTTCCCGGCTTTTTGCTTCCGATAAGTCGTTTCGGCAGGCGGTGGCGACCGTGACGGGCCAGACGCCCAAGAACTCGCGGCTCTACCACCTAGCGTTCACGCACTCGTCGGCAGTGCGGCAGCTGCCGGGCGTGGGCAAGCACCAGACCAACGAGCGGCTGGAATTTCTGGGTGATGCGGTGCTGGGCACGGTGGTGGCCGAGTACCTGTTCAAAAAGTACCCCTACGAGCAGGAAGGCTTCCTGACGGAGGTGCGCTCGCGCATTGTGAACCGCGAAAGCCTGAACGGCATCGCCCTGAAGCTGGGCCTCGACAAGCTGGTGATGCTGGATGCCGCGCAGGGCCGTGCCGCCCGCTCGCGCTCGGTGAACGGCAATGCCCTAGAGGCGCTGGTGGGCGCGGTGTACCTCGACTTAGGCTACAAAGCGGCTCGGAAATTCATCCTCACGCGCCTCGTGAAGGGCTTTGTGGACGTGCACACACTCACCACCACCACGGCTAACTTCAAGAGCAAGCTGGTGGAATGGGCCCAGCGCCAG
The DNA here is from genome assembly GCA_030853985.1 of Bacteroidota bacterium. Classification (GTDB taxonomy): domain Bacteria; phylum Bacteroidota; class Bacteroidia; order Cytophagales; family Hymenobacteraceae; genus Hymenobacter. The sequence continues at coordinate 2,144 of JALYUH010000360.1, forward strand.
GGCAAGGTGTTGCGCTACGACATCACGGGCGAGGCCCGGCCGGGCGGCATGATGGAATTCACCGCCTCGGTGCTGCTGGATGAGGAAGTGGTAGCTACCGGCATGGGCCTGAGCAAGAAGCAGGCGGAACAGCTGGCGGCGGAAAGGGCGCTCACGGAGCTGGGCGTGGCGTAAGGCAATGAGCAATGAGCAATGAACAATGAGCAATTTTCTGGCCCTGACCGGGCAGCTCGTAGGCCCGGGCTGGCCTGGCCGGGGCCAGGCTCGTTTCGGGCTGGTCGCATTAGTTAGGGCGTTTTATCCCGTTGTGGCCGCCAGCCCGGCCCGTTGATTGTTCATTACTCATTGTTCATTGTTAATTGACTGCCATGCGCATTGCCGGAGCTGCCCTCAACCAGATTCCCATCGACTGGGAAAACAACCTGCGCAACATCAAAACCGCCATCGAACAGGCCAAGGCGGCCGGCGTGGAGCTGCTGTGCCTGCCCGAGCTGTGCCTGACCGGCTATGGCTGCGAGGACCTGTTTCTGAGCGACTGGATGCCCGAGGCGGCGCTGGCGCACTTGCAAGCAGTGCGGGCCTGGACGCAAGGAATTTGCGTGATGGTGGGGCTGCCGGTGCGCCTGCCGGGCCGCACCTACAACACGGCGGCGGTGCTGCGCGACGGGCAGATTCTGGGCTTCGCGGCCAAGCAGTTTCTGGCCAATGATGGCGTGCATTACGAGACGCGCTTTTTCGCGCCCTGGGTGGCGGGCGAAACCAGTACCGTGAGTTGGGAAGGGGAGACGTGGCCGCTGGGCGACCTCATTTTTGAGCACCAGGGCGTGCGCTTCGGCTTCGAGATTTGCGAGGATGCCTGGCGGGCCGATAACGTGCGCCCCGCCTGCCGCCTCATGGGCCGGGTGGATTTGATTGTGAACCCTTCGGCCAGCCATTTTGCGATGAGTAAAACGGACGTGCGCTACCAGCTGGTGATGAAGGCTTCGCGCACGTTCGACTGCACCTACCTCTACGCTAATTTATTAGGTAACGAGGCCGGCCGCATCATCTTCGACGGCGAAATTCTGGTGGCCCGCAACGGCCACTTGCTGAAGCGAAACCAACTGCTGAGCTTCAAGGAAGTGGATTTGGAATGGGTGGACGTGGATTTCACGACCAAGCCAGCGCCGGCGGCCGAAATCGTGCCGCTGCCCGCGCCCGACGAGTACAAGGAGTTGAACCAGGCCATGAGCCTGGGCCTGTTCGACTACCTGCGCAAGGCCCGCAGCCGGGGTTTCGTACTGAGTTTGAGCGGCGGGGCCGACTCCTGCTTCTGCGCCGTGGGCGTGGCCGAAATGGTGCGCCTGGGCGTGGAGGAGCTGGGGCTGGACGAGTTTAAGCGACGCAGCGGCTGCTTCCCGGTGGCGGCCGAAACCGTGGTGCGGCAGGCGGGCGCGGGCGGCAGCGCCGCGCAAATGGTGGAAACGCCAGCGGTGGAAGGTGCTCTAAGCATCAGCCAGCAGCTGGTGCAACAGCTGCTCACCTGCGCCTACCAGGGCACGGTTAATTCTTCCGATGACACGTTTAACTCCGCTAAAGATTTGGCCGACAGCATCGGAGCGCGGTTTCACAACTGGGAAATTGACCAGGAAGTAGCTGGCTACGTGGATAAAATTCAGGGGGCGCTGGGCCGGGAGTTGACCTGGCAAACCGACGACCTGGCCCTGCAGAATATTCAGGCGCGGGTGCGGGCTCCCGGCATCTGGATGCTGGCCAACGTGCTCAACTGCCTGCTCATCACCACTTCCAACCGCTCGGAGGCCAGCGTAGGCTACTGCACCATGGACGGCGACACGGCCGGCAGCATCTCGCCCATCGCGGGCGTGGACAAAGACTTCGTGAAAAAATGGCTGCGCTGGGCCGAAACCGAACTCGGCTACCCGGCCCTGCGCCACGTGAACGCCCTGCAACCCACCGCCGAGCTGCGCCCGCTGGCCGACAAGCAGACCGACGAGCGCGACCTGATGCCCTACACGCTGCTCAACCGCATCGAGCGGCTGGCTTTCTACAACCGGCTCAGCCCCAAGCAGGTGCTGGCCGCGCTGGAAACCGAGGAAACCGGTTTCGACCACGAACAGCTGAAAACCTTCGTGCGCCGCTTCTACAGCCTCTGGAGCCGCAACCAGTGGAAGCGCGAGCGGTACGCGCCCAGCTTCCACCTCGACGACTACAACGTGGACCCGCGCTCCTGGCTGCGATTCCCGATTCTCAGCGGCGGGTTTGCCGAGGAGCTGGGGGGGTTGTAGTGTCTGTTTCAGCTGCGCCGCGCAAGGGCTGCTAGGAGTGCAAGTGCCTGAATTTATTTATAAAAATCAGCTGGTTAGATGAAATATGCACCGCCGGGCGCAAGTTTTTCGCACCGGGCGGTCCTAACACCGGGTAACCTCATCAGGCTGGTACTCAAAACGCAGCCGGGGCATTCTTCCAACATTCCGTACCGTTTTCTGTGGCTTGCGCTCTTCCGCTGATTTCGACGCTTGAACTACCGGCCGGTGCCGAAGCGATTGTCCCGGCAATTGATGCGGATACCGAATTGGTAGCGCAGCTGCAGGGTGGGAGCGAAGCGGCGTTCCGCAGCTTGGTCGAGCGTTATCAGGCGCGCGTCTACCGCACGGTTTTCGCCTTGCTGCGGAACGCCGAAGAGGCTGAGGATGTGGCCCAGGAGGTTTTTGTGGAAGTGTACCAAACCATCGGCCGGTTTCGGGGCGAGGCGGCGCTGAGCACCTGGCTCTATCGGCTGGCTACCTCGCGGGCCCTGAAAAACCGCCGTCGGGCGCAGGCCAAAAAGCGCTTTGCCTTCTTCACTAGCCTGCTGGGTTTCGACAATACCGTGCTGCACGAGCCGCCCGACCACGCCCACCCGCAGGCGCTGCTGGAGGGCCGGCAGCAGCTGCAGTTGCTGCTGGCCCACATTGCCCGGCTGCCCGAGCAGCAGCAGGTGGCTTTCACCCTGCGCCACGAGCAGGAACTGCCCTACGAGCAAATCGCGGCCGTGCTCGGTACTACCGTGGCGGCCGTCGAATCCCTGCTGTTTCGCGCCCGGCAAACGCTTCGCAAACACGTTCAACCGTCTTTTCGCCATGTCTGAACCCGCCGCCCGTCCCGATGCCGACCACGAATGGGAGGAGCTGCTGCGTCAGCTGCGCACGCCGCCGCAGGTGCAGCCCCGGCCCTTCTTCTACGGCCGCGTGCAAGCCCGGCTCGCCGCCGAAGCCCGCCAGCCCTGGCTGCCGGGCTGGGTGCGCCGGCCCGCCTATGCGCTGCTGTTTGGTGCCCTGGTCCTGGCCCTGAGCGGCGATGACGCCGCCGGGGCAGCGGGCGCTGCCCCACCCGCTGCCCGCGTCGCCGCGCCGCGCTGATGCAGATTTCGCCGCCGCCTTCCTCGCCCCGAATACGTTTTTTTGCCACCCGGTGCCAAGCCGGGGGCTGAGTACCTTTGGCTTTCTATTTCATTTTTGCCCGCATGCTTCCTTCTCTCGACGCTGTTCTTTGGAACGTTAACCCCATTATCGCCCACCTTGGGCCGGTCACGCTGCGCTGGTACGGGCTGTTTTTCATGCTGCCCTTCGTGGTGGGCACGTTTATCCTCACGCATATGTACCGCTCCGAGCGGGTGTCGCCGCAGTGGGTCGATGTGATTACGATTTACATGCTCATCGGCACCATTGTGGGCGCGCGGCTGGGCCACATGCTGTTTTATGATTTTGAGGCGCTGAAAGCGGACCCGATGGTGGTGTTCAAAATCTGGCAGGGCGGGCTGGCCAGCCACGGCGCGACCATCGGCATCTTGCTGGCCTGCTGGCTGTTTGCCCGCAACAACAAGTTCGATTACCTGTGGGTGCTCGACCGCATTGTGATTGTGGTGGCGCTGGGCGGGGCTTGCATCCGCACCGGCAACCTGATGAACTCCGAAATCGTGGGCAAGCCCACCAACGTGCCGTGGGCCTTCGTGTTCCCCCGCGATGGCGAGCACCTCAAGCAGTTTGCGCCCGGCCAGCCCGTGCCGGCCAACTCCTACGTTGTGCAGCGCGTGGCCAACCCGGCCACTCCCGGCGAGCCCACTGTGCTGACCCAGCCCGTCAATGGCCCCGTCACGGCCGGGACCAACGTGGCCGTGCCGCGCCACCCGACCCAGATTTACGAGGCGTTATTTTGCGTGTTTCTGCTGGCGCTGCTGTACTCGATGTGGAACCGGACCAAGGAGCGTACGCCGCGCGGGCAGTTGTTCGGGCTGTTTGTGGTGCTGCTGTTTACGCAGCGCTTTTTGGGCGAATTTCTGAAGGAAAACCAGGTTGATTTTGAAAATGGCCACCTCTTCAACCAGGGCCAGCTGCTGAGCATTCCGCTGATTTTTATCGGCATCTGGGTGCTGTGGCGGGCCGGCAAAGACCCCGAAAACCCCTACGGCTACGCCCCGCGCGACCTGGGCAAAGCCGGCGACCCGCAGCCAGCGCTGCCGGTGGCCTAGCCCGCCCCGCGCGCACGATTGCCGAAAACCCGGGGTTAAAATTGCCATCCCAAGGCTGCAAGTCCGCGCTGCTTCGCGTAGGTTTGCGGCTCATTCAACCGATTAAAACTGAAACGCTATGAGCTTCATTTCGCAAATTCACGCTCGCCAGATTTTTGATTCGCGCGGTAATCCGACCGTCGAAGTAGACGTTACGCTCGACTCGGGCGTGGTGGGCCGCGCCGCCGTACCCTCGGGGGCCAGCACCGGCAAGCACGAAGCCGTGGAGCTGCGCGACAACGACAAAAGCATGTACATGGGCAAGGGCGTGCTGCAAGCCGTGGAGAACGTGAACAGCAAGATTGCCGAAGAGCTGGTGGGCTTCTCGGTGTACGAGCAGGCCCTGCTCGACAAAATTATGATTGAGCTTGATGGCACGCCCAACAAGGCCAACCTGGGCGCCAACGCCATTCTGGGCGTGAGCTTGGCCGCCGCCCGCGCCGCCGCCCAGGATGCCGGCCTGCCGCTCTATCGCTACATTGGCGGGGTTGGGGCCAGCACGCTGCCCGTGCCGATGATGAATATCTTGAACGGCGGCTCGCACGCCGACAATTCGATTGACTTCCAGGAGTTCATGATTATGCCCACGGGGGCTTCGTCGTTTTCGGAGGCGCTGCGCTGGGGTACCGAGATTTTCCACCACCTGAAGGAAGTGCTCAAGAAGCAGGGCTTCAGCACCAACGTGGGCGACGAGGGCGGCTTTGCGCCGAACATCAAGTCGAACGAGGAGGCCATTAAAATCGTGTTGCAGGCCATTGAGAAGGCCGGCTACCGCCCCGGCGAGGACGTGTTTATTGCCATGGACGCGGCCGTATCGGAGTTTTACGAGGACGGCGTGTACCACTTCAAAAAGAGCACTGGCGACAAGCTCACCCCGGAGCAGATGGTGAACTACTGGGCCGACTGGGCCGATAAGTACCCCATCATCAGCCTCGAAGACGGCTTGGCCGAAGACGACTGGGCGGGCTGGAAAATGG
>JALYUH010000016.1 GCA_030853985.1 Bacteroidota bacterium
CGAAGCCGTGGCCGAGCTACAAACCGTACTTGGCAACGAGGCCCCACTGGCCGCCCAAGCCCTGCGCTGGATTCTGCTGTTTGACGAAGTAAGCTGCGTGATTCCCGGGGCCTCCAGCCCCGAGCAGATTCTGGCGAACCTGAAAGCAGCAGATTTGCCCGCACTTTCGGCCGAGCAAATGCAGGCCGTTCGGGAAGTTTACGACCGTCGTATCCGGCCGCTGGTGCATTTTACCTGGTAAAGTAGCGCGGACTTTGTAGTCCGCGTCCCCGCACAATCCAAAATCCCGCCGGGGACGCGGACCGCATAGTCCGCGCTACAGCTACTCCTTATAGATAGCCACTTGCGCCGCCTCGCCTTCGCGGCGGCTGGCGCGGTACATTCCTTCCGAATTGAACGGCAGCGTAATGTTCCCCTCGGCATCGATGGCGATGAGGCCGCCCTCGCCGCCCACCGGCGCGAGCTTATCCTGCACCACAATGCGGGCGGCTTCTTCCAGGCTCAAGCCCTTGTACTCCATCAGGCAGGCCACATCGTAAGAAGCCACGGCCCGGATAAAATACTCCCCGTTGCCGGTGCAGCTGATGGCGCAACGCGCATCGGCCCAAGTGCCAGCTCCGATGAGCGGCGTGTCGCCGATACGGGCGTAGCGCTTATTAGTCATGCCGCCGGTACTGGTGGCGGCGGCCAAGTGGCCGTGCTGGTCGCGGGCTACAGCTCCCACAGTGCCTTTTTTCCAGTTGGGGTCGGCGGCGTGGTCGAGTTGCATTTTGCCGGCAGCGATGGCATCCTGCAGCTGGTCGAACCGCTTTTGGGTGAAGAAATACTCGGCGGGTTGCAGCGGCAGGCCATATTCGCGGGCCAACTCGTCGGCCCCGGGGTAGCTCAGCAGCATGTGCTCGGTTTTCTCCATCACCAGCCGGGCAGCGCGGATGGGGTTCTGCACTTCGCGCACGCCGGTTACGGCCCCAGCCAGCTTAGTGTGGCCGGCCATGAGCGCAGCGTCCATTTCGTGGTGGCCTTCGTGGGTGAACACGGCCCCGCGCCCGGCGTTGAAGAGTGGGCAGTCTTCGAGGCTGCGCACGGTGGCTTCTACGGCATCGAGGGCGGCGGCCCCGTCGCGCAGCAGGTCGTAGCCGATGGTGAGGGCGGCTTCGAGGGCGGCGCGGTACTGCTGCTCATCGGCGGGCGAGAGGGAGGCGCGGGCAATGGTGCCGGCACCGCCGTGAAGGGCGAGGGCGTACATATATATAAGGAGTGAAAAAGTCGACAAAAAGGTGCCCACAAAGGTAGCCGGAGGGAACGGCGGCGGGGCCGCTTGCGTTTTTTTTCGTAGGTTTGATGTTCAAGCTTACACATCCAAAAACACCCCCTTTTTATGGCATACGACGTAACCGGCCGGCTGCACGAAATATTTGACGAACAGCAGGTAAGCGAAAAGTTTCGCAAGCGCGAGTTCGTGCTGGAAGTCCAGGACGGCCAGTATCCGCAACACATTAAATTTCAGCTGACCCAGGATAAAGTGAGCCTCGTGGAGCCCTTCAAGATGGACGACGAAGTAAAAGTGACCTTCGACCTGCGCGGTCGCGGCTTCAACAAAAACGGCCAGATGCTGTACTTCACCAACCTCGAAGCCTGGAAAATTGAGGCCGGCGGTGCTGCTAACTACGGTGGCGGCGGTGGCCAGCAGCAGCAGGCGGCTCCCCGCCCCGCTGCTCAGAACCAGAACCCCACGCTGCGTGCCCAGCCTTCGGCCGCCCCCATCGCCAGCGACGACGACAACGACCTGCCCTTCTAGTTAGCTGTTAGCTACCGAACAAAAAATGCCGCTCCGGTTTCCTGGAGCGGCATTTTTTGTTCCTCTTTTTCGTTTTCTGCGGCAGGTGTAGGGGACAAGCCCCACACCTTACTCCTGCCGCACATTAAATCAGAAAGCATGGATTTATACGAGCTGATTGCGCGGGGCGAGGGCGAGGAGTTGGAGTTTAAGCAAAAAACCACGCACCCGCACCGCATCTCCCGCACGCTGGTATCGCTGGCCAACACGCGCGGTGGGCAGGTGCTGGTGGGCGTCGATGATGCCGGCCGGGTGCTGGGCGTACGCGACGCGGAGGAGGAATTATTTGTGCTGCGCGACGCGGCCGCTCACTACGTGGAGCCGCCGCTGACGGACCTGCGCTATTGCGAAGTGGAAGACGACGAAGGCCGTACCATCCTCATCGTCACCGTGCCCGAAAGCCCGCACAAACCCCACCGCGCCCTCGTCGGCCCCGACGACTGGCGCGGCTACGTGCGCGTGCGCGATGCCAGCGTGCAAACCAGCGGCCTCACCGAGAAGCTGCTGGAACGCCAGCAGCCCGAGTCCCGCTTCGAGCAAATTCCCCTCAACCGCCAGGAGTTGGCCGTTATCGACTACCTGAAGACGCACCCACGCATCACCCTGGGCCAATACATGAAACTGGTGAATTTTGGCAAGCGCCGCGCCTACCAAACGCTGATAAAGCTGGTGCTGCACGGCTACATCCGCCACCACGACAAGGAAAAGGAAGTTTATTATACACTTTAGCACTACTGCTGGCCGCAGTTTAAGCGCAACGACAACTGCGCGCCCACAGGTGAAGTGAGTTTGTAACTCGCTACGCTGGCCGCAATTCGTGAGTCACAGACTCACCTCACCAATTGGCACGCAGTTGTCGCTGCGCTTAAACTGCGGCCAGCGAGGCCAGCGACTAAAAAGCAAAACGGCCACCCAGTGGGTAGCCGTTTGTGTTAGTGAACAGTCGCCCACGAAATCCGAATAATCCGACGAATCCGATAAATTCGCGGTTCAGACAACCTAGTCCTGCTTGCGGGCGCGGGCTACTTTCTTCTCGTCTTTCTCCGCTTTCTTTTCCTTGGTGGTTTTCGCGGGTTCTTTCTTTTTTTCTTTGCGGGCGTCTTGGGCTTTGGCCATGGTTGAAAAGAATGGTTAGTGAAGGGATGTCTTGATAGGGTTCAACGCACGGCCGGGCCAGCGTGTTGTAGCGGGCGAAGGTAGAAGTTTTTGTGAAAACCTCTACAAAATGGGCAAATACCGCTCACGCACGATGTTGAGGTGGTGGCGCTCGTGGCCGGGAATAATGTAGAGTAGGGCGCGCACGGTAGCGGGGCCACCATTGGCAGTGCCGCGCCGGTTCAGCTCGGCCTCGCCAAAAGTATCGAACAGCGCGATGGTGGCGGCCCGTACGGCGTCGTATTCGGCCAGGAGGCTGGCGCTGGTGCGGGCATTAGCGCAACTGTGGGCCACGTAGTCGTCCTGCTCGAAACCGTGCAAATCCTGGCCATCGGCGCGGGCGAAACGCAGGGCACGGTAGGCGAAAATGCGCTCACTATCAATCTGATGCAGCAGCATTTCTTTCAGGCTCCATTTGCCGTCGGCGTAGGTTTTTTCGGCCTGCGCCTCGCTCAGACCGGCGAATACGGCGTGAATTTCCTGCGGCTGCTGGCGCAAGGCCTCGTGCGGGCTCTGGCCGGCCGGAATCTGGTTGATGTAGCTCAGGGCGTAGGGCAGGAAATCACCTTCGGCGGGACGGATTAACGACATAGAATTGGGTTGCCAATGA
>JALYUH010000374.1 GCA_030853985.1 Bacteroidota bacterium
GGGCGACACCCTGCGCCGGGCCACCAGCAGCGCCGCCTGGCGGCCCCGGCCCGCGCTGGGCGATTCCGTGCGCACGCTCTACGGCCTGCGCGTCGATTCGCTCTACCGCCGGATGCTGCGCGTGAGCGACAACTTCCTGGCCGAGCAGCTGCTGCTGCTGTGCAGCACCAAAATTGGCCGGCGCGACTCGCTAAGTTCCGGCCGCGTAATTCGCTACGCTCGCAAAAACCTGCTCAATACGCTGCCCGACCCGGTTTTGTGGGTTGATGGCTCGGGCCTCTCGCGCCTCAACCTCGTCACGCCGCGCACCCTCACCGGCTTGCTCCTCAAGCTGCACCAGGAAGTGCCCGAGCGCCGCCTGCTGAGCTTGCTGGCGGCCGGCGGCGGCCAGGGCACCCTACGCAAGCGCTACCACGACGCCACCGGCCCGTGGGTATGGGGCAAAACCGGCACCCTCAGCAACAACCTGAACATGTGCGGCTACCTGCGCACCAAAAGCGGCCGGCTGGTAGCTTTCACCTTCATGAACAACAACCACGTGGTAGAAAGCGGCCCCATGCGTAACGAGGTGGAGCGGGTGCTGGCCCAGGTGCGGGCGCGGCTGTAGGGGTGGGCGGTGGTGCGGTAGTACTTTAACCAGCTAAAAATTAACGGCCCCAGTTTCCACGTTTGGTGGAAGCCGGGGCCGTTGGTTTTTGACTAGCGTTGGAGTAGGACTATGGAATGAAGCGGGCCACGGTGGCTTTCAGCTCGTCGCCGCGCAGGTTGACGGCCACGATTTTGCCGCTGGGGTCGATGAGGAAGTTTTGGGGAATGGCGCGCACGCTGTAGAGCCGGGCGGCTTCGTTGTCCTGTTTTAGGTCCGAAATCTGGGGCCAGGTCAGCTTGTCGTCGGCAATGGCTTTGAGCCATTGGGCGCGGTTGCGCTCCACGTCGATGGACACGCCCAGAATTTCAAAATCCCGGTCCTTATAAGTTTGGTACACGGCTGCCACATTTGGGTTTTCGCGGCGGCAGGGCCCGCACCAGCTAGCCCAGAAATCAACCAGCACGTACTTGCCGCGCAGGCTGCTTAGCGCCACCGGCTTGCCTTCAGGCGTGGCCAGCGTGAAATTGGGAGCCTGCGCCCCGATGGCCACGCGCTGCAAGGCTTGCAGGCGGGCGGCGTAGTCCTGGCCGTCGGGCGTGGCCTTCACGGCGGGGGCCAGCAGGTCGAAAAGCGGGAAGACGGCGGCGTAGTTGGGCACGGCCCCGCCCAACTGCTTCACGGCATCGAGGCTGACGAGCGTAGTGGGGTGTGCCTTCACGTAGGCTGCGAACAGGCCCTTCTGGCTTTCCTCAATGGCATCGGTTTGCTTCTCCAGCACCGCACGTTGCGCGGGCGCGGCGGCCCGAAACTGCGCGTACAGGGCCTCAAGCTGCGTATTGGATGGTTTGAGCTGGGCCATCAGCTCCTGATATTGCGCCGTAAGGGCCGACCCCGTGACGGTGGCGTGCACCAGCGAATCAGGACTGTTAAAGACGGTGGTGCCTTTTTCGAGATAGAAAGTGGCGTTGTCGGCCTGGCCGGTACGCAGGCGGCGCTTGTTGCCGCGCTGCACCAGCACCAGCCGGGCTTTGGTGGGAGCCGCCGTGGTGCCGCGCAGCACAAACGCGCCGTTGGTCACCACCGCCGAATCAAATTTGACGCTTTGCTGCACGCCCTCGCGCCGCAGGTACACCACCGCCGGCCCCGGAATTTTATGGAGCTGGCCCTTGAGTACAAAAGAAACGGGCGACTGCGCGTGGCCCAGGGAAGCGGTGCCAAGGAGCAACGCCAGAAGCGGAAGTTTCATCGATGAGGGGGAAAGGAGTGAAAGCGGTAGTAAGATAGTGGGCAAAGAGTTTGGCGCATCAAAACAACGTCATGCCGAGCGCAGCCGGCGCATTTCTACCGCCATTGTAAAATGAATTACTTCCGGGGTAAAGATGCTTCGCTGCGCTCGGCATGACGACCTTTTCTCGCTTCTCCTTTAGTACAGCACCCGGAATTTGATGGTGTGCTCCACCTCGCGCAGCGCCTGAATCACGTCGTGGTCGTATTCGCGGTTGACATCGGTAATCACGTAGCCGATATGCTCGTTGGTTTTCAGGTACTGGCCCAGGATGTTGACGTGGTGGGCCGCCAGCACGTTGTTGATTTTGGCCAGCACGCCCGGCACGTTGGCGTGAATGTGGATGAGGCGGTGGGCCTGCTGCGTGGGCAGCTGAATATTGGGAAAATTGACCGACTGCTGCGTGTTGCCCGTGTTGATGTACTGCATCAGCCTCTCGGGCACAAATTCGGCGATGTTGCGCTGGGCCTCGGCCGTGCTGCCGCCGATGTGCGGCGTGAGCAGCACGTTGGTGAGTTCGCGCAGCTCGCTCTCGAAGCGTTCGCTGTTGGTCTTGGGCTCGTGCGGAAACACGTCCACGGCCGCGCCGCCGAGGTGGCCGCTGCGTAGGGCGGCTGCTAAGGCGGGCACGTCCACCACGTGGCCCCGGGCATTGTTGATGAACAAGGCCCCTGGCTTCATCTGGGCAAATTCCTTCGCGCCGAAGAAATTCTCGTTCTCGGGCCGGCCGTCGATGTGCAGCGTCACCACGTCGGCCTGGGCCAGCAGCTCAGGGAGGTTGCGGGCTTTCAGGGCGTTGCCGAGCTGGAGCTTTTCGGCCATGTCGTAGTACAGCACCTTCATACCCACGGCTTCGGCCACTACCGAAAGCTGCGAGCCGATGTTGCCGTAGCCCACGATGCCCAGCATTTTGCCCCGAATTTCGAACGAGCCGCTGGCCGACTTGTCCCATTCGCCCTGGTGCATCTTGGGGTTTTTCTCGGGTATGCGGCGGGCCAGCACAATCAGCTCGGCCAGCGTGAGCTCGACCACCGAGCGGGTGTTCGAAAACGGCGCGTTGAATACGGCCACGCCCTTTTTCATGGCCCCGGTGAGGTCAATTTGGTTGGTGCCGATGCAGAACGCGCCGATGCCAATCAGCCGGTTGGCGGCGTTGAGCACGCGCTGGGTCACCTGCGTTTTCGAGCGGATGCCCAGCAAACTCACGCCCTCAATGCGCTGAATGAGCTCGTCCTCGTCGAGGCCGCCCTTAACTTCCTCTACCTGATAGCCTTCCTGGCGAAAAAGCTCGGCGGCGCGGGCATCGGGATTTTCCAGCAGCAGTACCTTGATGCGGTTTTTGGGGTATGATAAAGTCATGGGAAGTCTTAGTTGGTACAAAAACTCATCGAAGGTGGGCAGCACTTCGTCGGCGTGGGCCACCACGGTGGGGCGGCTAACGTTCTCGGTGTAAGCGTAGAAGCGGTGGGCCAGGCCGGCCTCCCGAATCTGGTAGTCGGTATAACCGTCGCCGAGTACATAAACCGGCCCGTCCAAATCGAGTAGCACCAGCTGGCGAATTTTGCCACCGTCGCGGCTCAGCACGTTGGCCGGGTCGCAGCCGGTGATGTTGCCGGCGGCATCAAACGTGAAGGTATTGGCCAACACGTGGCTGGCCGGAATGCCGAACTCGGCCACCACCGGCTCGATGAACTCGCGGAAGCCGCTGCTCACCACGTAAATGCGGTCGGCGAACTGCCGGAAGAAGTCGCCGTTGCGCCGGATGCTCTCACTCACCTTGGTTTGGAGGCGGGCCACCAGCGGCGCGAGGTGGCGCTTATTGGCCCCCAGCAGCGCCAGCCGCCGGGCCAGCGACTCCTGAAAGCCGATTTCGCCGGCCATGCCCTGGTCCGTCAGGGCCCGGATTTGGGCCACGCGCTCGCCCGCGTCGGGGCGGCCGGCCAGGGCAATGTCGGCCAGCTCATCCAGCCCTTCGACCTGAGTGAAGGTGCTGTCGAAATCGAACACGAGGTAGGGCAGGGGAGTGGCGGCGTGAGGCATGAGCGCAAAGATGCGCCCGGCACTACCTTGCCGCCCCATTCCATTCCCAAGTTTTCATGAAACTCCTGCTGCTTTGGCTGCTACCGTTGCTAGGCTACTTCCCAGCGATACTTCCACCCATACTAGCCTAGCGCCTCTTTTACGGTATGCCCCAACGCCTCCTATTCGTGTACAACGCCGACGGCGGCCGCCTGGCCGGCCTGAAGGATTTGTTCCACAAAATCCTCTCGCCCGCTACTTACCCGTGCTCGCTGTGCGCCATCACCTACGGCGCGACTGCGATGCGGCCGGAGTGGGGCGCGTTCATCAAAACGCTGCCCGTACCGGTGGAATTTCCGCACCGCGACGAGTTCCGGCGCGACTACCCGCAGTGGGCCGGGCACCCGCTGCCGGCCGCTTTCGCCGTGGACGAAGCGGGCGGGCTTATGCCCTTCATTGAAGCACCGGAAATGGATGCGACCGACTTGAACGGGCTGATGCAACTGGTGAAGGAACAGCTGTAGGGGCGGGGCCTGCCCCCGCCCGCACGTTCGGGCCGGAGCAACGGATGCCGTTCAACGACGGGCGGGGGCAAGCCCCGTCCCTACGGCTATCTTTGGCCCTTCTCCATCAGAAATATTCTACATGAAAATACCTTTTTTGCTGGGCGCGGCGCTGCTGGCGGCCGGCCCGGCCCTGGCCCAAACCATCAATACCGGCCCGGCCTACGACTCGCGCACGCTGTTCAACCCCGCCTTCATCGAGCAGCTGAGCACGCCCACGCGCACGGCCGGCGGCCAGCCCGGGGCGGAATACTGGCAGAATGCGGCCGACTATAAAATCGACGCCCGGCTGGATGAGAAAACCGCCCGCGTGACGGCCACCGTGGCCATTACCTACACCAACAACTCGCCCGACGCGCTGCAATTTGTGTGGCTGCAGGTCGACCAGAACCTGTACCGCGAAGACTCGCGCGGGGCGGCCATCACGCCCATCGGCGGTGGGCGCTTCGGCAACAATTCGCGGGGCTTTCGGGGCGGCGACTCGCTGCAAACCGTGAACATCGAGCTGCACGGCAAAAAGCTGAAAGCCACCTACCGCGTGACCGATACGCGCATGCAAATCATGCTGCCCGAGGCCCTGAAACCCAACGGCGACAAGCTGAAAATTGACATTGCCTACGGTTTCAGCATCCCCGAATACGGCTCGGACCGCCTGGGCCGGCTGCAAACCAAGAACGGTGAAATATTCGAAGTGGCGCAGTGGTACCCGCGCATGGCCGTGTACGACGACGTGGAGGGCTGGAACACGCTGCCCTACCTCACGGCCGAGTTTTACCTCGAATACGGCAACTTCGACTACACCCTGAACGTGCCCGCCAACTACCTCGTGGGCGGCTCGGGCGAGCTGGTGAACCCCACCGAAGTGCTGACTTCGGCCCAGCAAAGCCGCCTGGCCAAAGCCGCTGGCTCGGACCAGACGGTCCTGGTGCGCTCGGCCGATGAGGTGACGCAGGCCGGCTCGCGGCCCGGCGGCAAAAATGGCCGCCTCACCTGGCACTTCAAGTGCCAGCGGGCGCGCGACGTGGCCTGGGCCGCATCGTCGGCATTTGTGTGGGATGCGGCGAAGATGAACCTACCCAGCGGTCGGAAGTCGCTGGCGCAGTCGCTGTACCCGGTGGAAGCCGCCCAGGATACGGCCTGGAACCGCAGCACGGAATACGTGAAGAAGAGCATCGAATACAACTCGAAGCAGTGGTACGAATACACCTACCCGGTGGTCACCAACGTGGCCGGCGTGGTGGGCGGCATGGAGTACCCGGGCATCGTGTTTTGCGGCGTGAAGGCCCGCAAAGCCAGCCTGTACAGCGTGACGGACCACGAATTCGGCCACAACTGGTTCCCGATGATTGTGGGCTCGAACGAGCGCAAATATCCGTGGATGGACGAAGGCTTCAACACCTTCATCAACATGCTTTCCAGCAGCAATTTCAACAACGGCGAGTACGCCAAACAGCTGAACGACACCGCCCGGCTGGTGCTCAGCAACACGCGCTACATGATGGACCCCGGCACCGTGCCGCCCTACACCGTGCCCGACGTGACGCCCTCGAACATGCTCGGCTTCGCGGCTTACAGCAAAATGGGCTACGGCCTGTTTCTGCTGCGCACCGAAATTCTGGGGCCCGACCGGTTCGACTACGCCTTCCGCACCTACATCAAGCGCTGGGCCTTTAAGCACCCGCAGCCGAAGGACTTTTTCCGGACGATGAACGAAGCCAGCGGCGAGGATTTGACCTGGTTCTGGCGCGAGTGGGTATACAACAACTGGATTCTGGACCAGGCCGTGACCACCGTGGTCTACGTGAACCAGGACCCCGCCCAGGGCGCCCTCATCACCGTCGAGAACAAGGGCCAGGCCGCCATGCCCGTCATCGCCGACGTGACCGAAACCAGCGGCAAAACTACCCGCGTGCGCCTGCCCGTCGAAGTGTGGCAGCGCAGCGGCACCTGGACTTTCCGCGTCGGCTCCACCACCCCGCTCACCCTCGTGCGCCTCAACCCCACCAAGCTGCTGCCCGATGCCAACCCCGGCAACAACGTGTGGCGCGCACAGGTGCTGAAGTAACACCTCACGAGCCCCTCCAGGGCCGGCCCCTTCCCCAAAAAAGAGAGGGAGCCACGGCGGCACAGGATTGTAGTTAATAAAAAAGCCTCGCGTTTGCGAGGCTTTTTTTATTTATTCATAAGGATGAATTCCTTCAGGCTCCTCCTCTTTTTTGGCGAGCGGGCCGGCCTCGGAGGGGCTCATGAGGTAACCCGCCCGGTTAGGCACCGCGCCGCTTCCAATCGGCATTATACTGCGCGCCGCCGAACAAATACAGCATGAGCGCCCGCGAATACCGCAGAATAACCGGCGTGAAGAGGATGGTAACGGCCGTGACGATGACCACGTACACCCACGTGTCGGGGTCGCCTAACACGTAGTAAATCAACAGGCCCAGCACCAGCGTGGTGGCCACGTTGAAGCCGAAGGTGATGTACATCGAGCCGAAGTAGAAGCCCGGCTCGGGCTCGAACGTTTGGCCGCACACGGGGCACTGCTCGGGCATTTGGGCAAACTTGGTGATGTTGAGCGCGGAGTAGCTGAACAGCTTGCCCTGGTGGCAGCGCGGGCAGCGCAGCTGCGCCAAAGCCAGCGCCGTGGAGTCGACGAATTCGGGAGTGTCAGTGGGTTCGGCCATAACCGGGGCGGGGGAGGTGGGCATAAGAGGTCGCGAAAGCTATACGGAGAAAACCGGCCCGCGCCCATGCGCCGACGGCCGGCGCAGCCCGCGCCGCTGCTGATACCCCAAAATTACCGCGTGCCCAACCCGCGCCTCCCGCCCATTTGCGGGCACTTACCGGACAAATCAACGCTGCTGCCGAAAGGCTTCGGGCGTGCGGCCGGTATACTTGCGGAAGTAGCGCCCGAAGTACGAGGCATCGGCAAAACCCAGCTCGTAGGCCACCTGCGCCACGCCCAGCGCCGAGTGGCTCAGCAGCCGCTGCGCCTCCGTGGTGGTGCGCTCGTGAATCAGGTCGCTGGCCGTTTTGTTGAGTACGCGGCGGCACAGGGCGTTGAGGTGGTTGGCCGACACGTGCAGCAATTCGGCATACTCGCGCACGCCGCGCCGGCTGCGGTAATGCTCGTTTAGCAGCGCCCCAAACTGCCGGATTTGCTGCTGGGCCAGGCCCGTTTCGGCCGTGCCCGGGGCCGCGTAGTGGCGCGCCGCCAGCTCCAGGCTCAGGTGCAGGTAGGTGCGGAAAACCTCGGCCTGGCTAGCCTGCGGCGTCTCGTATTCGGCAAGCAGCCGCTCGAAAAGTGGGCGGATTTCCGTCTCAGCCGGCGGCAGATACAGTACCGGCGGGTGCGCGCTGTCGAAAAACGGAAACGCGTAGAGCCCGCTGCCGGGGTAGCGCAATAGGTAAAAATCGGCGCTGAAAAACACCACGAAGCCGCGCGTGTCAGATGCTAAATGCCAGTGGTGCACCTGCCCCGGGGCCAGAAAAAACACGCTGCCCGGCCGCAGCTCATACGTTACCAAATCGACGGTGTGCGTGCCCGTGCCGGCCGTGATGTAGAGCAGCAGGTAGAAGTCGTGGCCGTGCGGCGCATTCACGTGCGGAAAGCGCACGACGTGGCGTTCGAGGCGGTCGCAGTAGTACGGCGTGCGGGCCAACGGCCCCGGAAACGAGGCCAGGGCCAGAACCGGCGGGACGGTGGGTTTCATGCCGTGAAGGTAGAACGGGCGCGCTACGCCTCCCTATGGGCATCGCACACCGGCACCCAGCCCTGGCCCTGGCACACCGGGCAGGTAGCCGCCTCGCCCCGCGCCAGTTCCCGCACTTCGCCGCACTTGCAGCAGGCGTGCGCGCCGGCCGCTTCCACGCGGTGCTGCGATTTGGCCAGCCGCTCGGGCCAGATGGGCAGGCCCGGCGCGGCCGCCTCGGGGGCGTAAAAGTAGGCGCTGAGGTTGCCGGTGGCTTCCATGTAGGCGCGGCGCACCTGGCCGAGGTGCTCCACCTGCTGCTGCCGCAGCTCGCCGAAAAGCTCCTTCTGGGTCAGGTTCAGGCTATCGAGGTTTTTCATCTTGATGCGGCCTTCCTCCACCAGTAGCACGGGCGTGCCTTCGAGCCAGTCGCTGAAGCGCGGAAACCACTCGGTGAGGCGGTTGAACAGCCAGTACATGGCGCTCACCACCACAAACACGAGGGCCACGGGCAGCAGCGGCGTGTCGTGGTAGAACATGGTATCGCCCGCCGCCGAGCCCAGCGCCAGGATGATACTCAGCTCGAAAATGGACAGCTGCCGCACCCCGCGCCGGCCCGTTACGCGCAGCGTGGCCAGCAGCATCAGGTAGGTTACCACGCACCGAAACCCGACTTCGAGCAGGAAAGTGGGCGGCGCGTCGGCCGTCCAGAGCAGGCGCTGCCAGTCGAAGGGCGTGATGGGTTCGGCGAGAAAAAGCATAAAAATGAAGCACCGGTGAAGCTGCTGCTGGTACGCATGGCCCGCCCCACAGTTGGCCGCCGTACCTTTGCCGCACTGCTGGGGCCTGGTCGGCCCTGACTGGCGGGCGCTTTTCGGAGTGCTACGCCGGCGGGCATCGCACGCGGCGGTGGCCGCCGGGTTGAGCCGATTTATCGTCCTCAATCCAGCTCTGCCGACGCCCGCCAGCAGCGACCTGTTGCCTCGTTGCCGTGAACGTTTCGTTATTGATTTCCCCCGCCATTCGGGTGGGGCTGCTGGGTGCGGCTGGGCTGCTGGCTGGCCTTGGTGCCCAGGCCCAAAAGGCCGCCGCGCCGCGTAGCCGTACTTTTGTGCTCACCAGCACGGCCACTGTGCCCGTGCCCCCGGCCGGCACCCAAACCCTGGATTTGTGGCTGCCCGTGCCCCACGCCGATGCCAGCCAGGACGTGCGCGACCTCCAGATTGAGTCGCCCGTGCCCTACAAAATCGAGCCGGGCGAATACGGCAACCAGATGCTGCACCTGCGCCTTACCAGGTCCGAGCCCGCCACCGTGCCTACCGCACCGCTGGTGGTGAAGCTCACGGCCCAAATCACGCGCCGCGAGCACCTCAACCTGCGCGCCAACGCCCCCACCGCCAAGCCCGCCAAGGAGAAAACCGACCCCAACCTGGCCCGCTGGCTGGCCCCCGACCGCCTCGTGCCGCTCGACCCGCAGATTCGTCAGCAGGCCGAAGAAGTGGTGGCCAAGGCCCACGCCACCACCCCGCTCGAAAAAGCCCGCGCCATTTATGAGCACGTGGTGAGCACCGTGACCTACGACAAAACCGGCCAGGGCTGGGGACGGGGCGATATTTACTACGCCTGCGACGCCCGGCGAGGCAACTGCACCGATTTCCACGCCATCGTTATCGGCTACTGCCGCAGCCTGGGCATTCCGGCGCGCTTCAGCATCGGGCTGCCGCTGCCGACCGAGCGGGGCCACGGCGAAATCAAGGGCTACCAC
>JALYUH010000017.1 GCA_030853985.1 Bacteroidota bacterium
CTTTTTTTGCGAGCTGCCCTCGCCATGCGCGGACTCGCAGAGTCCACGCTACTGCTGGGCAATTACCCCGTGCGCCCGTCTTATCTTTACTATCCGCCTACACAATCCCGAGTTTTGAGTCTCACGCTTGATTTTATTGCTCCGGCTTCGGCCCCTGCGGCCGACCGGGTAACGCTGTTTGCCGACGTCATTCTGCCCCTGCCGCTGCCCCGGCTCTACACGTACCGGGTGCCGTATGAGCTGAATGACAGCGTGGTGATTGGCGGGCGCGTTATCGTGCAGTTTGGGGCTAAAAAGACGCTCAGCTGCATTGTAGCGGCCGTGCACGAAACCGCGCCCAAGGACTACCAGGCTAAGTACATTCTGGAATTTATCGACGACGCCCCCGTTGTTACGCAGCCGCAGCTCAAGCTCTTTCGCTGGATGGCCGACTATTACATGTGTACCATCGGCGAGGTGATTAATGCGGCCTTGCCTTCGGCGCTGAAATTGAGTTCGGAGTCCCGGATTCAGCTGCACCCAGGGTTTTCGCGGGAGGAAAACGAGTACCCGCTTTCCATTCAGGAAGAACTGATTGTGGACGCGCTGGGCGTGGTGGAAGATGGCAAAGCCCTGACTTTTACCGAAGTGGGCGACCTGCTGGGCATCACGTCCTTCCATAAGGTCATCAAATCGCTGATGCACAAGGAAGTCATTTTCCTGTTTGAGCACACGGCCGACAAGTACGCGCCCAAAGTGGTAAAGAAGGTGCGGCTGGCGCACCATTTTATCACGGAAGCCTCGCTGGAACAGCTCTTTACCCAGCTCACCAGCAAGCCCAAGCAGCTCGATGTGCTGATGAAGTACATGCAGCGCGTGCCGGTGTACCAGAACGAGCACGCTAACCAGGCCGGCATCGAGAAAGCCTATCTGGCCAGCAGCCCCCACCTGTCGGCTTCGGCCGTGAATACGCTCATCAAGAACGGCGTGCTGGAGCAGTTCGACCAGATAGTGAGCCGTTTTCCGCTTGAAAACGAAGGCGCAATTCAAATGCACTTTTCGCTCACCGAAGCCCAGACCACGGCGCGCGATGAAGTTATGGCGCATTTTGGCGAGAAGGAAATTGTGCTGCTGCACGGTGTAACCGGCGCGGGCAAAACCGAAATTTATATCGACCTCATTCGCAAAGCCATGGATGGTGGCGGCCAAGTGCTGTACCTACTGCCCGAAATTGCCCTCACCGCCCAGATTGTGACGCGGCTGATACGCGTGTTTGGCTCGCGGCTGGGCGTGTACCACTCTAAATTCTCCGACAATGAGCGGGTAGAAGTGTGGAACGGCGTGCTCTCGCGCCGCTTTCAGGTGGTGGTGGGCGTGCGCTCGGCGGTGTTTCTTCCGTTTGATAACCTAGCGCTTATCATCGTGGATGAGGAGCACGAATCGAGCTACAAGCAGTACGACCCTGCCCCGCGCTACAACGCCCGCGAAGTGGCTCTGATGATAGCCAACTTCCAAGGCGCCAAAACCCTGCTCGGCTCGGCCACGCCGGCCGTGGAAACCTACTACCAGGCCCAGCAGGGCCGCTACGGGCTGGTAAGCCTCACCAAGCGCTTCGGCGAAGCCGGCATGCCGGAAATTGAGCTAGTGGACACCCGCAAGGCCCGCGAGCAGAAAACCATGCATAATCACTTTACCGCCGATTTGCTGGGCGAAGTGGAGCGCACCCTGGGCCGGCAGGAGCAGGTAATTCTGTTCCAGAACCGGCGCGGCTACGCGCCCGTGGTGGCCTGCCAGGACTGCGGCTGGATACCGAAATGCACCAACTGCGCCGTGAGCCTAAGCTACCACAAGCACAGCCACGAGCTGCGCTGCCACTACTGCGGCTACCACGACAGCATGGTGACCAAGTGCCCCGCCTGCGGCTCCCGCGCCGTAAAAACCCAGGGTTTCGGCACCGAAAAGATTGAGGACGACCTCAAAATCATGCTCCCGCAGGCCAATATCCAGCGGATGGATTTGGACACGACCCGCGCCAAAAACAGCTACCAGCAAATCATCGGCGACTTCGAGAAGCAGACCACCAACGTGCTCGTCGGCACCCAGATGGTGACCAAGGGCCTCGACTTCGCCAACGTAAGCCTCGTGGGCATCATCAATGCCGACAGCATCATTCACTACCCCGATTTTCGGGCCCACGAGCGGGCCTACCAGATGTTTGTGCAGGTGAGCGGCCGGGCCGGGCGCAAGGGCAAAAAGGGCAAAGTCATCATCCAGACGGCCGACCCCACGCAGGTGATTTTCGACAAGGTGATTCGCAACGATTACATCGAGTTCTATAACTACGAAATCGTACAGCGCCACGAGCACGGCTACCCGCCCTTCATGCGCATCATCAAAATGACGGTGAAGCACATCGACCAAGGCGTGGGTGAAGCGGCGGCCATTCTGCTGACGCAGGAACTGGTAGAGCGCCTGGGCCGGGCCGCCGTGCTGGGCCCGGAAGCGCCCTATATCTTCCGGATTCGCAATTTCTATTTGCAGGAAATCACCATCAAGCTCGACCGCGCCCACACCGTGCTCAAGCAAGCCAAGCAGCTGATTTGCGAGGCGATGGACGTGGTGAAGGACCAGAAGGAATTCCGCCAGGCCCGCCTCGTGGCCGATGTGGACCCAATGTGACGCAACCCGACTAAACGCAAGAAGGCCCGCTCAACTAGTGAGCGGGCCTTCTTGCGTTTGGCACTAAATGGTTGGCTTACAAGGAATCAAGCAACCACAACACGATAAATATCACGCCGATGAGAGCAATGATGGTACCTATCAGGGTGTTGAAGATGCCGACCAGCAGGCCCACCAGCAACAGGATGAGGCCGGTGCGCAGGTTACCGCTGACTTTTTGCGTTTTGGCGGTGGAAGCCGTATTATCGTGCTGGCGAACCGAACCCGATTTCTGCATCAGCTTGTCCATTTTGCGGGTAACCTTGTTCAGGGCCACGCGCTGCACTAGGCTTAGCTTGGGAGCGGCGGCAGTAGTCGTAGCCATTGCGGCCGGCACGGTAGATTTGGCAGCCTTGGCAGCCGGAACCACTGCCACTTCCTGGGCAGCAGGAGCTACCCCAACGGCCGACGGGGCCTGCACGGGCGTTGCGGGAGCAACCGCAACAACTGCGGGGGCCGCCGCTTCAGTTACTACTGCGGCGGGAGCAACGGTAGCAGCGGGCACGGGCGTGGCCACGCGCGCCACGCCGTGGTACGAAGCGCCCTGGGGCAGCATGGCGTATTCGGCCCGGCTACAGCTGCCCAGCGAAAGGGCGCAAATGGCAGCAGCAACTAGCTTACTGACAGCGGAGAAGTGGTTTTTCATGGGGTTGGGGGTGATAATTTGGTTTGGCGGTTCTACGGCGGCAATACGGTTTTGGCCATTTTCGGCCGGAACTTTCTGGCCCAAAAGTAACTCATAGCGTTGCATACCCCTACCACCCCTGGCTGAACGCACGGCCGCCGGCTGGTGTTGAGGGCAGCAAATGTGCTTACTTGCGCTCCGTATGAGTTATAATATTTCAGTCCGGCAACGGGCTTTTGGTTTTGTCAACTCCAGCCTGCGTCTGGGCTTGCTGGCAGCGGCAACGGGCTGCACCCAGGTACCCACCGAAACCCGCACCTCGCTGGTGGGCGAGCGTCGCCTGTCGGCCGCCGTGGCACTCGCCGCCGACACCACCGGCTACGAAACCGCCGCCCCCCGCGACCCCAACGGCATCGGCACCTACTACCTGGGCCGCCAGATTGCCCACGTCATGGGCCACGAGGGGTCCAGCTGGCTCGAGCGCAGCGGCCGCCGCCAGGAAGAGGGCACCGACCTGTTGCTGCGCGAGCTGAAGCTGAAGCCTACCGACGTAGTGGCCGACATTGGCGCGGGCACGGGCTTTTTCTCCTTTCAGCTGGCCAAGCGGGTGCCGCGCGGTGAGGTGCTGGCCGTTGATATTCAACCCGAAATGATTGCCGCGCTCCAGGAAAACAAGCAAAAACTGAAAGTGCGCAACGTACGCCCCGTGCTGGGCACCACCACCAACCCCGCCCTGCCGGCCGACAGCGTGGACGTGGTGCTGATTGTGGATGCCTACCACGAGTTCGACCATCCCCGTGAGATGGGCCGTGCTATTCGGCGGGCGTTGCGGCCCGGCACCGGCCGCCTGGCATTAGTCGAATACCGGGCCGAAGACCCCAACGTGCCCATTAAGCGCATTCATAAGATGAGCATTGGGCAAGCCCGCAAGGAAATGGCCGCCGTGGGCTTGGTTCTGGCCGATTCCATCGAAACCCTGCCGCAACAGCATCTGCTGCTATTTAAGCGGCCGTAAAGAGTGCGGAGTCCGGCATTTCGGCTTGGCTTGGCAGACCGTCAATTGCTCAGCCGGGCCGGAATCAAGTTTCGGGGTACTCGTTCTGGCCGACCTTTGCGGGCATGAACCCCGACCCGCGCCAGCTTTCCATCCACGACTTCACCTACCCGCTGCCGGCCGGGCGCATTGCGCCCGAGCCCCTGCCCGACCGCGCCGCCAGCCGCCTGCTGGTGAGCCGTAATGGCGCAATCACTGATAAAAATTTCCGCGACCTGCCCGGCGAATTGCCCGCCGGCGCGCTACTCATCTTCAACGACACCCGGGTGGTGCGGGCGCGGCTGCTGGCCCGGCGGCCCACTGGTGGGCAGGTCGAGCTGTTTTGCCTGGAACCCGTGGCCC
The DNA here is from genome assembly GCA_030853985.1 of Bacteroidota bacterium. GTDB lineage: Bacteria > Bacteroidota > Bacteroidia > Cytophagales > Hymenobacteraceae > Hymenobacter. The sequence continues at coordinate 4,719 of JALYUH010000017.1, forward strand.
CGCACCGCAGCCTGGAGTTGGCCCTGCAGCAAGCCGGCCATTGCACTTGGCGCTGCCTGGTGGGCAACGGCCGCCGCTGGAAAGAAGGCCCGGTTAGCCTCGCATTTGAAACAACTGAAGGCCAACCGGCTACGCTGCACGCCGAGCGCCAGGCGCAGGAAGCCGGCACGGCCCTGATTGCCTTTCGCTGGGAGCCCGCCGAACTGCCATTTGCCGAAGTGCTGCGCGCCGCGGGCCACCTGCCCCTACCGCCCTACATCGACCGGCCCGATACCGCCACCGATGCCGTGCGCTACCAAACCGTGTACGCCGCCGCCGAAGGTGCCGTAGCCGCCCCCACCGCCGGCCTGCACTTCACGCCCGAAATCCTGACCGAGTTGCAGGAAAAGGGCTTCGCTATCGGCCACGTTACGCTGCATGTGGGCGCGGGCACTTTCCAGCCCGTGAAAGCCGACCGCATGGCCGACCACCCCATGCACACCGAGCCCATTATTGTAACTGCCGCGCTGCTG
>JALYUH010000379.1 GCA_030853985.1 Bacteroidota bacterium
GCTTTAGCTTGTGCCAACGCCGCGCAACACCCCCTAACGATGCACAAGCGAAAGCAGGTGCTAAAAGGCAACGGCCGCGCCGCCGTGGCTCCCCTCTCCGCGGGAGAGGGGCCGGGGGTGAGGTGACGCTGGCTACGCTAACCCAAATAATATTCCGATTTCTCTATCGTTACCCCGCCCAACGCTGGCGCTTTTCCGCTACCTTCCGGTCCCCATTCCACCCCTTCCCCCCATGCTGGCCCGTTACCGCTTTTTGCCCCTGCTGCTATTGCTGCTGGCCGCTTCGTCGTGCTCCAAAAAAACCGCCCAGGAACAAGCCGCCGCAACGGCCCAGACCGACGGCGACGAAATCGACCCGCACTCCAACCTGGTTTTCACCTTCGATGAAAAGGTGGTGGACGAGGGCCAGCAAAACCGCTGGGACACCACGCGCTACGTCACGTTTTCGCCCAAAATCCGGGGCAAGTTTAAGTGGACCGGCGACCGGGAGCTGACGTTTTCGCCAATGGAGCCGTTCCGGCCCAGCACTGTTTTTTCGGCCGCATTGCAGCCCGAAACGCTGCCCAGCGGCAAGCAGAAACTGGCGCTGAACCGGCCTAAGTTTCACACGCCGTATTTGAGCATGGCCGCGCCGCAGGTGTTTTATGGCAGCTCGAAGCGGGCGGCGGGCACGGCGGAATTGCGCGCCAACCTGGTTTTTAATTACCCCGTTCGGCCGGCCGATGTGAAGTCGCGCTTGAAGGTAACGCAGGACGGCAAGCCGGTGGCGGTAGAAGTGAATTCGGCTGAGCCGGATGCGACGGTGGCCATCACGTTTATGCAGGACGTGCAGGCGGGCACGCCCGTGCAGATTGACATTGCCCCCGGCCTACGCCCCGCCACCGGCACCAAGGCCACCGAAAAAACCCTCTCGGCCCAGGCCGAAGTGCCCGACCAAAGCACCCTGGAAGTGCGCGAGCTGACCGGCTCCCTGCTCAACGGCCAGCCCGTGGTGACGCTGCTGCTCAACCAGCCCGTGAACGCCTCCGACATTCAAGCCAACCTGACCGTGAAGCCCGCCGTGGCCTACACGGTGGAGGCGCTGGAAAGCGGCTTTGCGCTGCGCGGCGGCTTCGAGGTGGGTAAAACCTACCAGGTTTCGTTGGCCGCTGGCACGCGCGGCGTGCTGGGCGGCAGCCTGAATGACGCCTTCAGCCAGGCCGTTTCGTTTGGGGATGAGCGGCCGAGCCTGAGCTTCACGAGCAGCGATAAGGCCATGTACCTGGATGCCATCGGGAACCGGAATCTGGGCCTGCGCATCAACGAAGTGGCCAAGGTGAAGGTGACTATTGCGAAGGTATACGCCAATAATATTCAGCAGCTGCTACGCGGCGAAAAGCAGTACGGCTACCCCGAATACGACGAGGGCGAACCCCGCGAATCGAACCAGGACGAAAACGGCGACTACATCGACCGCAGCTTCCAGTACTACGATACCGAAAACATCGGCAACGTACTGTCGGAGCGCACGATATCGGTGGATGCGCTGCCCAAAGAGGGCGGGATGCGCCTGCTGAATCTGGACTTGAAAGCGCTGGAATTTCAGGGGCCGATGAAAGGGATGTACGTGATACGGGTGCAGGACACCGAGCGCCAGTGGCTGCAGGTGAGCAAGCTGGTGGCCGTCACGGATTTGGGCCTGATTGTGAAGAACGAAAACAGCGCCGTGGGCACGGTGCTGGTGTTTGCCAACTCCATCCGCACGGCCCAGCCGCTGGCGGGCGTAGCCGTGAACCTGATAAGTACCAACAACCAGATTGTGGGCACCGCCACCACCGACGGGGCGGGAGTGGCCCGTTTCCCGCCCGCCGCCAGCATGGCCCGCTTCACGCTGGGCATGATTACGGCGGTGAAGGAGGCCGATTTTTCCTTCCTCGACATGACCAAAAGCCGGGTCGAAACCTCGCGCTTTGAGGTAGGCGGGCTGACCTCGAACGCGGCGCATTACCAGGCGTTTCTGTACGGCGAGCGCAACCTGTACCGCCCCGACGACACGGTGCGGACTAACACCGTTATCCGCACCGAGGACTGGAAAAACCCGCCACGGGGCCTGCCCCTCAAAATCCGGCTGCTGCTGCCCAGCGGCAAGGAATACAGCAGCTTACAGCAGAAACTGAGCGCGGCGGGCAGCTTCGAAAGCCGCTTCATCCTGCCGCCCACCATCATGACGGGCCTCTACACGATGGAGGTGCTGACCGGCAACGACGTGCTGCTGACCTCGCGCCAAATCAGCGTCGAGGAGTTCATCCCCGACCGCATGAAGGTGACCGTGACGGCCGCCCCTAAAACCGTAAAGCCGGGCCAGGACGTGACGGCCAGCATCACGGCCGTGAACCTGTTTGGCCCGCCCGCCGCCGACCGCAAGTTTGAGGTGGAGTTCTCGCTGAAGCAGAAGACGTTCTCGGCCCCGAAATACCCCGATTACAGCTTCACCATCAACAGCGGCGAGCGGCGGCGCAGCACCAACGACGACGGCGAATCGAGCGAAAGCGCCCTGACTTCGCGCTTCGAGAAAACCGTGCGCGAAGGCATGACCGACGCCGCCGGCCTGGGCACCGCCACCTATTCGGTGCCCGATTACCGCGACCTTGGCACGTTGGAAGGCGTGGCCTTCACCACGGTGTTCGACGAAACCGGCCGGCCCGTGAACCGCCTCGCCACCTTCGACGTGCAGACCCAGGCTACCATGTTCGGCATCGGCAACCTGCCCGACCTCATCGGCACCAAAACCCAGCTCGCGGTGAAGCTGCTGGCCCTCACGCCGGCCGGCAAGCCCACCTCGGCTACGGCCGAAGTGAAGGTGGTGCGGATGCTCTGGGAAACCGTGCTGGAACGCCAGGGCGGCCGCTACGTGTACAATTCGCAGCGCCGCGAGCAAACCATTCTCAACAACA
>JALYUH010000387.1 GCA_030853985.1 Bacteroidota bacterium
CCCGCGCACCTTGCGATGGCCGTTTCCTCGTCCCTCCCGGCGCTGCCCATCACCACGCTCTTTGCAGACGTTGGGGGCGTGCTGCTCAGCAACGGTTGGGGCCTGGCCTCGCGGCAGCTGGCCGCCGCCGCCTTTGGGCTGGATGCGGCCGAGATGGAGCTGCGCCACCACCTGCTGTTCAGCACCTACGAGCTGGGCCGGCTTCGCTTGGCCGACTACCTCCGGCTGGTAGTTTTCTACCGGCCCCGGTCGTTTAGCGAAGCTGATTTTCGGGAATTCATGTTTGCCCAATCGCAGCCCCACCCCGAGATGCTGGCGCTGGTGCGGCAGCTGAAAGCCCGCTACCACCTCAAAATCGTCGTGGTCAGCAACGAGGGCCGCGAGCTGAACGCGCACCGGATTCATACGTTCGGGCTGGCCGAATTCGTGGATTTCTTCGTTTCCTCGTCCTTCGTGGGCCTCAGCAAGCCCGATAGCAACATCTTCCGCCTGGCGCTTGACCTGGCGCAGGTACCGGCCGGGCAAGTTTTGTACCTAGACGATCAGCCCCTATTCGTTGGCGTGGCGGCCAGGCTGGGTATTAAAGGAATTTGCCATGTCGACTACCCTTCCACCTGCACCCAGCTGGCCGCTTTTGGCCTCACGCTCTAATGAACGCCCCGCTCGCACGGCCGCCGCTGCTGACCTTCTTTCAGCCCTCAACGGCGGCTCGCCCAGCACCAAATTCGCCCGGTGCAAGCTGGGCAAACCCCCACGCCTCCTTGATTTCTGGCGCCGCTAGCCGCGTCACTGCCCGGATACTTGCCACCATGCGGGGCGCATGGTTGCGCAGCCCGTTGGTGGGGGGGATGCGGGCTGGTGAAGAAATAGCTACCTAACCCACTACGCTGTATGGAAACCAACACCTTCGCTCCGCCGGCCGTGCGCCCGGCTCCCACGCCACTAGCGGCGCCAGAAGCCGCGCTTATCGACGCTTACTGGCGGGCCGCCAACTACCTGTCAGTAGGCCAGATATACCTGTGCGACAACCCGTTGCTGCGCGAGCCGCTTAAGCTGGCACATATCAAGAAGATGCTGCTGGGCCACTGGGGCACCACGCCGGGCCAGAACTTCATTTACACGCACCTGAACCGGGTTATTAAGGCGCATGACCTGAACATGATTTACCTCTCGGGCCCCGGCCACGGCGGGCCGGCGGTGGTGGCGGGCACCTACCTGGAGGGCACTTACAGCGAGGTGTACCCCAACATCAGCCAGGATGAAATCGGGCTGAAACGGCTGTTTACGCAGTTTTCCTACCCGGGCGGCATTTCCAGCCACGCCTCGCCCCAGACGCCGGGCTCCATCCACGAGGGCGGCGAGCTGGGCTACTCGCTCAGCCACGCCTTCGGGGCAGTGTTCGATAACCCGGAGCTGATTGTGGCCTGCATAATTGGCGACGGCGAGGCCGAAACAGGGCCCCTGGCCACGGCCTGGCACTCCAACAAGTTCCTCAACCCGGCCAGCGACGGCGCGGTGCTGCCCATTCTGCACCTCAACGGCTACAAGATTTCCAACCCCACGGTGCTGGCCCGCATCACGCACGAGGAGCTGGACCAATTACTCCGCGGCTACGGCTGGACGCCCTACTACGTGGAAGGCCACGAGCCCGCGCTGATGCACCAGGCCATGGCGGCGGCCCTGGAGGAAGTCGTTGCCAGCATTCAACAGATTCAATACGAGGCCCGTGAAAACGGCGACCTCACCCGGCCACGCTGGCCGCTGATTGTCCTGAAATCGCCCAAGGGCTGGACGGGCCCGAAGGAAGTGGATGGCGTGCCCAACGAGGGCACGTTTCGTTCGCACCAGGTGCCGCTGGCCGTGTCGGCCAGCGCCCCACCCGAGCACCTGGCCCAGCTGGAAGGCTGGCTGAAAAGCTACCGGCCCGAAGAATTATTCTATGACGAAGGCAAGTTGCGGCCCGAAATAGCTGCCCTGGCCCCGCTGGGCGAGCGCCGCATGGGCGCCAACCCCAACGCCAACGGCGGCCTGTTGCTGCACGATTTGCACCTGCCCGACTACGGCGACTACGCCGTGGCCGTGCCCGCGCCGGGCGCCGTGGAGGCCAGCGACACGGGCACGGTGGGCAAGTTTCTGCGCGACGTACTGAAGCTGAATGCTGCCCCGCGCAACTTCCGCGTCTTCGGGCCCGACGAAACGATGTCGAACAAGCTCGAAGCCGTGTTTGAAGCCACCAACCGCCAGTGGGACGCCGCGGTGGAAGCCAACGACGAATTCCTGGCGCCGGCCGGGGGCGTAATGGAAATGCTGAGCGAGCACCAGTGCGAGGGCTGGCTGGAAGGGTATTTATTAACCGGCCGCCACGGGCTGTTCAACTGCTACGAGGCGTTCGTGCACATCGTCGATTCCATGTTCAACCAGCACGCCAAGTGGCTAAAGCTGACGCTTGAAATTCCGTGGCGGCGCAAAATCGCCTCGCTCAACTACCTGCTCACGTCCACCGTGTGGCGGCAGGACCACAACGGCTTCACGCACCAGGACCCTGGCTTCATCGACCACGTTATCAACAAGAAAGCCAGCATTGTGCGCGTGTACCTCCCGCCCGATGCTAACTGCCTGCTCTCAGTGATGGACCACTGCCTGCGTAGCCGCCACTACGTGAACGTGATTGTGGCCGGCAAGCACCCCGCCCCGCAGTGGCTCAGCATGGACGCCGCCCGCACCCACTGCGCCGAAGGCATCGGCCTCTGGCCCTGGGCCAGCACCGACGCCGGCCAGGAGCCCGACGCCGTGCTGGCCTGCTGCGGAGATGTGCCGACCCTCGAAATTCTGGCCGCCGCTAGCATCCTGCGCGAGCACCTGCCGGAACTCAAAATCCGGGTCATCAACGTGGTCGATTTGATGAAGCTGAAGGCGGCCACCGAGCACCCGCACGGCCTGGATGAGGCCGATTACGACGCGCTATTTACCCGCGACAAGCCCGTTATTTTTGCCTTCCATGGCTACCCCTGGCTGGTGCATCGCCTCACCTACAACCGCGCCAACAA
>JALYUH010000439.1 GCA_030853985.1 Bacteroidota bacterium
GAGCGGGGGGCCGGGGGTGAGGTGCCGCTTTTCTCCGTCCTCATCGCCGCCCGCAACGAGGCCGCCACCCTGCCGCAGCTCCTGCGCGACCTTGCCGCCCAGACCCTGCCCGCCGCGCAATTCGAAATCCTCATCGCCAACGACCATTCCACCGATACCACCGCCGCCATCGTAGCGGCTGCGGCTGAATCAGTGGGCTTCGTCCTACGCCTCATCGAGCTGCCCGCCCACGCTACCGGCAAAAAGGCCGCCCTACTCGCCGCTCAACAGGCCGCCCGTGCGCCCTGGCTGGTGTGCACCGATGCCGACTGCCGCCTTGGTCCCGGCTGGTTGGCAGCCTACGCGGCTCTGCTGGCCCGGCAGCCCGCTACCAACTTCATCAGCGGCCCGGTGCTGCTCACGGGGCCATCTGGCTTGTTCACGACGCTCATGGGGCTGGAATTTGCCGGGCTGGTGGGGGTGGGGGCGGCCTGCCTGGCTCGGCAAGCCCCCACCATGTGCAACGGGGCCAACCTGGCCTACCGCCGCGCTGCCTTCGAGGCGGTAGGGGGCTTTGCCGACCACGCCCACCTAGCCAGCGGCGACGATGAGTTCCTGCTCCACGCTATCCACGCGCGGTTTCCGGGCACGGCGTGGTTCCTGTTCGATGCGGCGGCCATTGTGCGCACGGCCGCGCCGCCCACGCTGCGGGCGCTGCTGCGGCAGCGGGTGCGCTGGGCCAGCAAGTGGGCCCACTACCACAGTGCCGCCCCGCGCCGACTGGCGCTGCTGGTGCTGGGGGCCAACGTGGCGCTGGCCGTGGGCGTAGCGGCTGCGCTGGCCTGGCCCAAACTGTGGCCGTGGGTGGCGGGCGCGGCGGCGCTTAAGCTGGGCGGCGACGTGGCGCTGCTGCTGCCGATACTCACGTTTCTGGGGCGGCGGCGGTGGCTGGCGGGGCTGCTGCTGCTGCAGCTGCTGTACGCGCCCTACGCGCTGGCCGTGGGCCTGGCCGGCCGGCGCGGCGGCTACGAGTGGAAGGGGCGGGCAGTGCGGTAGGGCAGGGGAAAGGGCTGAAAAATGTGCGGCCAAAAAACGCCTCGCGGGGTTTGGATGGTAAATTTGCCGCACATATATTCCACCTAAGCCCAACGTGTTATGCGTCGCAACCCGGTGAGTTTCGCCCTGACGGTGGGCATGGCTCTAATAGTCGTGCTCTTTGGTTTCACCCTGCTGAGCGCCGCCGGCCTGGCGGGCTTCGCCGCCGATGATGTAGCTGCCGTCGGGGAATGCGGGGTACAGGGCCCAGACGATAGTGGGAAATCAGTCCCGTCCGCCGCCCTCAAAACCGCGTTGGTGGTAACGGGGCCGGAGATGGCCAAAATTGTGGCTGGCGATGCCCTCTTCAAAGGTAACTGCGCCCAGTGCCACGCCGTGAACGAGCAGGTAGTCGGCCCGGCGCTGGCCGGCATCACCAAGCGCCGGCCGATGAGCTGGATTTTGCCCTGGGTGAAGAATTCTAGCAAAGTAGTGGCCAGCGGCGACGACTACGCGGTAGCCCTGTTCACCAAATTCAACAAGCTGCAAATGCCCTCTTTCGCGCTGTCGGATAAGGAAATCAAGGCCATCGTCGCCTATATCAATTCGGCAGAAGGAGCGCACACCGCCGCCAGTCCCACTGTTGCGGCTCGCTGACCCCGATAATGACGCCGAAGTCGCCGTCTAGCTGCGGCCAGCCGGCGGCCGGGGCATAGGCGCGCGACACGAACCCATCGAGGTACAGCGCCTGCCGGCAGCCGGCGCGCCGGAAGTAGTCGGCGAAGTCGTAGAAGTTGATTTTGCCTCGCGACATGGCCAGCAGCACGCGGCCATCGGGCAGCAGGCCTACGCCGTTGCACACCTGCACGTTGGCCGAGCCCGGGCGGAAAGCCGGGTGAATAAGCCCATCCACCACCAGCATCGGTCCTGATTGGGTAGCGTAGGCTACGCGGCCGTTGGGGTGGAAGGCGGCCGTGGGCACGATGTGCGCGCTACGGTCGGTGTTCAGGTAAAACACGCCGTTGGGTTTCAGGTAGAAATTGCCCGCGCCGGTAGCGGTATCGAGGGCGGCCCGGGTTTTTCCATCTTCAATAAATAAGCCCTGCGGTGCGTAGCCGGGCGCAAACATGCCGCCGTTCATGGCAAAATCGAGGCACTGGCCGCGGGCGGCCAGCCCGGTGCGCAGGCGGCCCAGGCTGCCGTAGCGGTGGCCCTGCGCGCCGCGGTAGTACAGGCGCAGCGTGCGGCGGCGGGTATCGACGCGGTAGCTTACAACCTGCGTTTCCGGTTGGGGCGATGGGGCCTGGCCAGCCGCCGGTAGCAGCAAGGATATTGAAGCAACAATGAGCATCTGCTTACTTCCAAACTGCTCAAGGCGTAGCCCCTGCATCACATTGCCACGGCAGAAGCCATCATGTTGACGTAATAATTGGCGCAGTGAACCGCCATCAGAAGCAAAAGCTCCTTGCGTGGTAACTGCTCAAAAGCATCCGAGGCCACTAGCTGATAACTATCATTCATGCTGGACCACTTAAAGTCAGGTTCAATGTTCAGGAGCTCCATTTTTTCCTGGTCGAGGAGTAGAAACGTGTTTTTCAACAGCCCTTTCTGCTTGAATATGCAATAGGCTTCGTCGGCATCGAAAGCGGTGCGAACCAGGATTTGCCCTTTCCAATCCATCTGGAAGTCAAGCAACACCTGCTCCTGCTCTTTGATTTCGATGGTGGTGCCCCAGAAACCTTTGGGCTGAACCGCGTACTGTGCGTGGTCGGCCAGCGTGATTTTGGCCTTGAAAGAAAACCCGCTGTCGTATTCCAGCCGGCCAATTTCGGGGTCGTCCTGCGTCAGCCAGAAATGGCTGGTGTCGGCTGATTTCACCTGGTAATGTTTCATCGAAGGCCGCGTAGGGAAGAGAATGGCTGGTGGCCGGCTGTGCCCGGCGGCGGGTAATGGCGCGGCCAAGTGTAGCCGGTCATGTCGATTCGCCGTCTGGTCGCGGGCTGCCGGCCCGGCCCCGCGCCATTTGGCCTGGGTTGGGGCCCGAGCCCGCCCGCCGGCTTACATTTGCCAATAACCCTCCGCCCGACTGATTCCTCCCCGTGACTGACCCCGAATTCGACCTGCTCGACGAGCTGTACTTCGTCACCCCGTTCCGCACGCTGCTCCAGAAAACCGGGCTGCCCGCCGTCGAGCTGGAGGACCAGCTCCGCAGCCTGCTGGAGCAGGGCCTCATCCGCAGCTACTGGCCCGACCCCGACACCGAGCTGGCCTACGAAACCACGTCCTTCGGGGCCATTGCCCGCGATGCCGCCTACCTGGCCTCGAAAGAAGGCCTGCTGCAACACAACACCCGCTAAGCGTGGCTACGGCAGTTTCCGCCGCGCCTGAAGTGTCCGCTGCCGCCGCCCGGCCGCCCGGCTACTACGTGCGCCAGCGCCTGTGGCAAAACCGGCCCGCCGTGGCTGGCCTGGCCTTTATTGCCCTCTGCACGCTGGTGGCGCTGCTGGGCTACTGGGTGCTGCCCGACAACTCGCCCAACGCCAACCACGGCTTCGTCCAGATTCAGAAGGCAAGCCCCGGCCTGCGCGTGCAGCTGCTGCGCCAGCCGCTGCCCGACTCGGCCCGCCTGGGCACGGCGGCCGATAATATCTTCAGCACCTGGCTGCGCGGCCGCGAGCCTGAATGGCAGGAAACGCCCATCGGCGGCTACGAATTTGCCGGCGATTCCATTATTCTCAAGCCCTTGGGCGAGCACTCGGCCGAGGCCGGCCGGCTCCGCCGGCTGCCGCTGGCCGCCGTGGCCGGCCACGCTGGTGCGCCCGCTGAGTTGCAGCGCGAAATCCGCCAAAGCCACCTGCTCATCCGCACCTACGCGCTGGGCACCGATAAAGCCGGGCGCGACGAGCTGAGCCGGCTGCTGCTGGGCACGCGCATCTCGCTGGGCATCGGGCTGGTGGCGGTGCTCATTTCGGTGGTGCTGGGCATGGCCGTGGGCGCGGTGGCCGGCTACTTCGGCGGCTGGGTCGATTCCGTTTTGCTGGGCGTGATGACCGTGGTATGGAGCATTCCGGGCATTATGCTCGTCATTGCCATTTCGCTGGCCCTCGACAGCAAAGGCGTGTGGGTGAGCTTCGTCGCCGTGGGCCTGACTATGTGGGTGGACGTGGCCCGCGTGGTGCGCGGGCAGATGCTGAGTTTGCGCTCGGCCACTTTCGTGGAGGCCGGCCGGGTGCTGGGGCTGCCCACGGCGCGACTCATTGCGCGGCACCTGCTGCCCAACATGCGTGGGCCACTCATCGTGCTGGCTACCAGTAATTTTGCTTCGGCTATTTTGCTCGAGGCGGGTTTGAGTTTTCTCGGGCTGGGCGTGCAGCCACCGGCCCCGAGCTGGGGCCTGATGGTGAAGGAAGGCTACGACCTGCTGGGCACGCAGGCCGGCCTGTGGGGCACGCTGCTGCCGGGCGTGGCCATTTCGCTGCTCGTGCTCAGCTTCAACCTGCTGGGCAATGGCCTGCGCGATGCCTACGACCCCAAAACGCCCGTAGCGGCGTAAATTGGTCGCCTCACGCCTGGTTTCCCGGCGCATTGTGTACCTTGCCGCGTATGGCCGCTGCTCCTGATTCTCCTACCCAACCGTCCACCGATTCTGCCCTGCTCGCCATGCGCGACGAGCAGCTCAAACAGCTGCGCCGCCAGCTGCAAATCAAGCAGTTCGAACTCGATACGGTATTGGGCGTGGCCCACGACATGACGGCCCGCGACCACTCCGTCGATGAGCTCTACCACATGTTGCGCCTCACCCTGCAGGGCCAGCGCAACGTGGTGCAGCTGGTGCTGTTTGCCCGCGAAGACAGCCATTTCCGGCCCCGCCTCGTGCTGGGCTGCGACCTGGCCACCGCCGAAAAGCTGCCCCTTTCACCCGCGCTGCTCAACGGCGAAATCCGCGAGCCCCAGGCCGTGGAAGACCTGCACTTGGGTTCGGAATGGGATAAGTACGAGCTGATTCTGCCCATTCTGCGGCAGCGGCAGGTGGTGGCCTACGTGTTTGTGGGTGGCTTCCGGTCCGACTACGACCGCGCCCAGCTCATGCCCTTCCTCACCTCGCTGGCCAACACGCTGATGGGGGCCGTGGAAAACCGCCGCCTCCAGGCCCAGCGCGTGGCCGATGCCGCCGTGCGCAAGGAAATCGAAATTGCCCAGGAAGTGCAGGCAATGCTCTTTCCGCGCAAGCTGCCCAACGATGCCGACCTGGCCATTGAGCGCAGCTACGTACCAC
>JALYUH010000475.1 GCA_030853985.1 Bacteroidota bacterium
ACAAGCGTCGTACCCACTACAAGCTGACTCCTAAGGCCGTGACCCTGTGCCCCAACACGGGTGAGCTGCACCTGCGCCACAAGGCGTACGTGGTCGATGGCGACCTGTACCACAATGGCCAGCTGGCTATCAAAAACTACTCGAAGACCAACGCCGCGCCGGCAGTTGATGCTTCCGACGACGACGAATAGCGCGTTTGGTTGTTACTTCGCGGCAACACATGGTCCGGCTTCGCTCCTTTTTTAAGCCAGCGAGGCCGGATTTTTGGTGCTATTGACATTCCGCTGACCTCCCTCCAAACACCTCTTTCATGAAAATAGCCCTCGACGCAATGGGCGGCGATTTCGCCCCCCAAGCCGCCGTGGCGGGTGCCCTGCTGGCCGCTGAGCAACTCGCCGGCCGGGCCACCATTGTCCTCATCGGTCAGGAAGACGCCGTGCGTCCCCTGCTCCAGGCCGCCGGCCCCGCCGCCGATGTGCTTGAATTTGTTCCCGCGTCGCAGGTTATTGACATGGGCGAGCACCCCGCCAAAGCCTTCCAGCAGAAGCAGGACTCGAGCATTGCCGTGGGCTACAAAATGCTCCTCGCGGGCGAAGTCGATGCCTTCTGCTCGGCTGGCAATACGGGCGCGATGCTCGTAGGGGCCATGTTCACTGTAAAAACCGTGCCCGGCGTGATGCGCCCCGCCATTGCCAACTTCCTGCCCAAGCTGCGCAACAGCGTGGGCATCCTGCTCGACGTGGGGGCCAATGCCGAATGCAAGCCCGAAATGCTGGAGCAGTTCGGCGAACTGGGCTCCCTGTATGCCCAGCACGTGCTCGGCATTGCCAAGCCGCAGGTAGGGCTGATGAACATCGGCGAAGAAGAAGGCAAGGGCACACCCATCATTCAGGAAGCTCACCAGCGCCTGAAGGCCAACCCGCACATCAATTTCGTGGGCAATATCGAAGGCCGAGACCTGTTCAACGACCGGGCTGATGTGATTGTGTGCGACGGCTTTACCGGCAATATCATTCTCAAAATGGCCGAGTCGATTTACGACGCCATGGAGGAAAAGAAAATCCAGGACCCGTTTTTCGACCATTTCAACTACGAGTCGGTGGGCGGCTCGCCTATCTTGGGTATTAACGACAACGCCATCATCGGGCACGGCCGCAGCACGCCGCGCGCCATCGGCAACATGCTGGTGCAGGGCTTCAAGATGGCCGACTCGGGCATTGTTGACCAAATAAAGGCTACTTTTAAGTCTTAGCCCCGGTTTCCGGCGGTGAAAAACCTCCGGCTTCGGCCGGATTTTTTTTACACGCTTGAGGCTCATTGTCGGAACGTTGGGTGGCCGCCCTTGGCCGCGCCGCCGCCCGCATTCCCATTTTCCGCTTGCCCCGCCTACTTTTGCTCGTATGAAGATTACTGCCGCCATCACTGGTGTGGGCTCTTATGTGCCCGACTATGTGCTAACCAATGCCGAGCTTGAAAAGCTGGTTGATACCAACGACGAGTGGATTTTGTCGCGCACCGGCATCCGGGAGCGACGCATTCTGAAGGGCGAAAACCAGGGCACTTCCGTGATGGGCATTCAGGCGGTGCAGCGCTTGCTGGAGAAAACCGGTACGCACCCCGACGAGGTAGAGCTGCTGATTTGCGCCACTACCACCCCCGATTTGCTGTTTCCGGCCACGGCCAACATCATTTCCAACGGCGTGGGCATTACCAAAGCATTCAGCTTTGACATGAACGCGGCCTGCTCGACCTTCCTGTTTGCGCTGGCTACGGGCGCGCAATACATTCAGGCCGGCACGCACAAAAAGGTGATTGTGGTGGGAGCCGACAAGATGTCGGCCATTGTGGATTACACCGACCGCGCCAACTGCATCCTGTTTGGCGATGCGGCCGCGGCCGTGCTGCTCGAACCCAGCACCGACGGCTTCGGCATTCTCGACCAGGTGCTGCGCACCGATGGCTCAGGCGAAGCCTACCTGCACCAGAAATCGGGTGGCAGCCGCCGCCCGCCAACGCATGCTACCGTGGATGCCAAGGAGCACTACATTTTTCAGGAGGGAGCCACGGTCTTCAAGTTTGCCGTGAAGAGCATGGCCGACGTGGCCGCCCAGGTAATGGAGCGCAACCACTTGAGCAAGGACGACGTGGCCTTCCTGGTGCCCCACCAGGCCAACAAGCGCATTATCGATGCTACGGCCAACCGCATGGGCGTGGGGCCGGAGAAGGTGATGCTGAACATCGACCGCTACGGCAACACCACCAACGCCACCATCCCGCTGTGCCTGTCGGACTACGAAAGCCAGCTGCGCCGGGGCGACAACCTTATTCTCGCGGCCTTTGGTGGCGGCTTCACCTGGGGCTCCATCTACATCAAATGGGCGTATGATGGCTCGTTAGCTGCTAGCTAATAGCGGTTAGCCGTTAGCTTTGTCCCTGCTTTGCTCCCTTTTGACGCTAATGGCTGCCCGCTATTGGCTTCAAGCTCAATAAAAAACACCCACAAAAAGCTAATAGCTAACCGCTATTGGCTAATAGCAAAATCAAAATGGCATCAACCGCCGACTTCCGCAACGGGCTCGTGCTCAATTACAACAACGAGCTGCACGTCATCACCGAGTTTCAGCACGTGAAGCCCGGCAAAGGACCAGCTTTTGTTCGCACCAAGATGCGCAACATCAAAACCGGCCGCACCATCGACAACACGTTCAACGCTGGCGTGAAAGTGGAAACGGCCCGCGTGGAGCAGCGCCCGCACCAGTTTCTGTTCAAGGACGACTACGGCTACAACTTTATGGATAACAGCACTTTCGAGCAGATAGTGCTGTCGGAGGAGTTGGTGCCCTTCGCCGACATCATGAAGGAAGGCCAGGAGGTAACCATTCTCATGCACGCCGAAACCGAGCTGCCCCTCACTGCCGAGCTGCCCACCACCGTGGACCTCGTGGTGACCTACACCGAGCCGGGCCTGCGCGGCGACACCGCCACCAACACCCTGAAGCCCGCTACCGTGGAAACCGGGGCTCGCATCCAGGTGCCGCTGTTCGTGGACGTAGACACCAAAATCCGCATCAAAACCAGCGTCTACAGCTACGTCGAGCGCGTGAAGTA
>JALYUH010000492.1 GCA_030853985.1 Bacteroidota bacterium
TGGTATTTCGGCTGGCCATTGTTGCTGCCGTTACGGCGAAGTTGGTCACTGCCGCATTTAGCGCAATAATGAGTCGTTTGAATCATAGTGCCTTATACGATATTCACCCTAGATTAGACCACCGCCCTATTCTATTCAGTAAGAATATCTGGGCGCATTTATCCGCCATCTTGGGCGCATCCGGCCCTTTCGGAATGCTGGTCAGGACCGGTCTGCGTTATCAACGACAACGGGGCCAGCTGCCCGGACGTGCTGTCCGGTCGGCTGGCCCCGTTGGCTATGCGTTTTGTTGGGGGCTTACATTTTGCCCTTCATCTTGCCGTCGGCCATTTTCTTGTCGTGCGGGGTGTCCATGTGCATCTTGCCATCGGTGCCGATTTCCTGGCCTTCTTTCAGCATCATCTTCTTGCCGTCCTTCATCATGCAGGTGCCGTCGGCCATTACCTGGGTGCCGTTGGCCAGGGTCATGGTTTCGGTCATGGGCATCATCGTGCCGCTTTTCATCATCATCATTTTGCCGTCCTTCATCATCATGTGGTCGTGCTCCATCTTGCCGTGGGCCATTTTGCCGGACTTGTGCATTTTCATCTTGGCGGGGGCGCTTTGGGCCTGGGCGGCGCTGGCGCAACAGACGAGGGCGAGGACGGGCAGGAGCTTGAACAGGTTTTTCATGGGGTTGGGAAATGAGTTGGATTGGGTTGAATTGGACGGTGAATGTACTAAACTGATTTTTAATTGAATGGCCGGGTTGGGTAGGCCGGGCGGCGAGGCACAGCGGGCCTTCCGTTTGGTCAGCAGCATTTTTTTGCCCGTCCAACACCCAAACCCGGCTCTTTTGCCGTACTTGCCAACAGATGGGGGCGTATGCCGCGTCAGTTCCATCCCCAATTCGCTGATTACTTGTCCCCGTGTTGCGCTCCTACGCCGTGTTGCTGTTGCTGCTCAACTACCTTTTGGTGGTGGGGGCCGGCATGGCCGAGCGGCCGGCGAAGGTGATTGACCGGCCTTTTGCCTACGTGCACAGCCGGGACTGCCAAGTGACGCACACGCTGCGGCTGGCCTGTTTCGACGACTGCAACGGGGTGCAGTACACGGTGAAGAAAAACGGGGAGCGGCCGCCGCTCACCCAATTGCTGACTAGCCTCAAGGGGCTGGATTTGCACTGCCTAGCGGAGACGCGGGTGGTGTTTGCCGCAGCGCCCGTGTTCGGGCAAAGCCGGGCCCGGCTGGTGGCCTGGAACAAGGCCGTGCCGGTGGGGTACCGGGGCCGAATGGAGTTGCCGCCGCGTCGGGGATAAGTCGTGCGTGGGCCTTGTGGGGTCTGCATCAGGCACTGGGCGCAACGCGTCCGGGCCGTTTCGTCTTATCCATTCGCTGACGCTGTTCGCATAGGTCGTTGAGCCGGCGCGGGCGTCGATATCCTCCCTTTTTATGGTTTTCCTGGCATTTCCTATCCAACCCGCAGCAGGCGCTGCGGGCGGGACTTCCCGCGTACAGCTGCCCGTTGCCGGCCGCTCCGCTTTCGCTTCTTCTGAAATTGGCCGGGTGAAGGGCCTGCTGCCGGCGGCCAGTGCCGACCGGGACCAGCCGCGGGGCGCTTTGGCCAGCCGGCGCACGCAGTACCGGGCGCAGTGCCGCGCCAACTGCATGACCAAAGCCAACTTTTAATTCCGGGTTGCTTCGGGCGCTGTCGTAAGGGCGAGCGCTCGAAGCCGTTTGTTTTTGCTTTTGGAGGCTTCGCCCTGCGAGGCGGGGCTTCCACTTTTCTTCCGCAACCTTCACTCCATAATCTTTTTTCCGATGACCCTCCTTTACTCTTTTACCGTGCACTTGGGCAAAGCAGCTCGCGTCGGGTGCGGCATGCTGTTGCTGCTGGTCCTCTGCAGTCTGCACGTTCAGGCGCAGGGCACGGCTACATTACGCGGCACCGTAACGGACTCGCTCTCGAACCAGCCCATGGAAGGCGTGAGCGTGGGCCTGCAGGGCCAGCCGGGGGGAACCACTACCGATGCCCAGGGAAACTTCCGGCTGGGCGGCATTGAAACGGGCACCTACACGGTGCGCGTGGGCGCCCTAGGCTACCGGGCGCAGGTCCTGCCGGTGACACTGGCCGCCGGCGAAACCAAACGCCTCGCCGTGGCTATGCCCACGGCTGTGCTAAGCCTCTCGGAAGTAACCGTGAATCAGCCCCGCGACCCTAACCAGAGCCTGGCCGCCATCTCCCACATCGACCAGGTGCTGCGGCCCCTGAACTCAGCGCAGGACCTGCTGCGCCTGGTGCCGGGTTTGTTTATTGCGCAGCACGCCGGGGGCGGCAAGGCGGAGCAGATTTTTCTGCGCGGCTTCGACTCCGACCACGGCACCGACTTTGCCGTGAGCATCGACGGATTGCCGGTGAACATGGTGAGCCACGCCCACGGCCAGGGCTACGCCGACTTTCACTTCGTAATTCCCGAGACAGTAGAACAACTGAAGGTATACAAAGGGCCCTACACGGCGCGCTTCGGCGACTTTGCAACCTCCGGGGCGGGGGAATTCCTGACCAAGACGCGCCTCGACCACAGCCAGGCGAAGGTGGAGGTGGGCCAGTTCGACACGTACCGGGGCCTGCTGATGCTGGATTTGCTGCCGCAGGGCAAGCACTTGTTCAGCAAGAAGTCTGAGAGCGCCTACGCGGCGGCCGAGTACTACTTCACCAACTCCTACTTCGATGCCCCGCAGCGCTTCAAGCGCTTTAATGGGATGGTGAAATACACCGGCCAACTCTCGGATAATACCTCCCTGACCTTGCTCGGCTCCCACTTCAACTCCAACTGGAACGCCAGCGGCCAGGTGCCCGAGCGGGGCGTAGAGCGCGGCGTTATCTCCCGCTTCGGCAGCATCGACAACAGTGAGGGCGGTCGCACGGACCGCACCAACGCCTACGCCATTCTCACCACGGCCCTCAAGCACGATGCCGTGCTGCGCCAGCAGGTGTATTACACCAACTACCACTTCAGCCTGTTTTCTAACTTTACGTTTTTTCTCAAAAATCCCGTGGGCGGTGATGAAATCAATCACACCGACTCGGGCCGCAATATTTACGGCTATACCGGCACCTACGACCGCGACACCCAGCTCGGCGCCAAAACCCTGCACACCACGTTTGGCGCGGGCACCCGCATCGACGACGCGGGCCTGAGCCTGCGCAACGCTGTGAAGCGCCGCATTACGGATACGACCACCGTGGGCCGGTTGTACGAGCAGAACCTCAACGCCTACCTGGACGAAACGCTGACCCTCACCGAGCGGCTGACTGTTAACGCCGCCGTGCGGGCCGACGTGTTCGTGTTCGACTTCCGGGGCGAGCGCAAAGACTCGGCCAGTGGCCCGTTTATTCCCCTCAACGGCCGCCGGACCCGCGCCCGGATTTCGCCCAAGCTGAACCTGTACTACCAGCTCACGCCCACCGTGCAGCTGTTTGTACGCTCGGGCTTCGGCTTTCACTCCAACGATGCCCGGGCCGTGATTCGCGGGTCCGCCGACGCCAACGTGCTGCCCCGCGCGCTCGGCTACGAGGTGGGCAGCACCTTCAAGCCGGTGCCCAGTCTGATAGTAAACGCCGCGCTCTGGGGCTTGAGCCTGCAGGACGAACTGGTGTACGCCGGCGACGAAGGCGTGACCGAGAGCACCGGGCCCACCCAACGTTACGGCCTGGACCTGGCCGTGCGCTACCAGCTTAGCACCCGTCTGTTTCTCGACACCGACGTGAATTACAGCCACGGCCGCCAGACCGACGCCCCCGAAGGCGCTAACTTTATTCCCCTGGCCCCCACCTTCACCACCATCGGCGGGCTAACCTATAAGGAGCCGCGCGGAATGAGCGGCAGCCTGCGCTACCGCCACATCGACTCGCGGCCCGCTAACGACGACGGCAGCATTACGGCCCGTGGCTACTTCCTGTTCGATGCCGTGTTGGCTTACACCCGGCCGCGCTACCAGCTCGGGGCCACTGTGGAGAACCTGCTGAACGTGCAATGGAACCAGGCTCAGTTTGCCACCCTCACCCGCCTGCCAGGCGAGCCGGCCGCCGGCAAGGACGAGTTGCACTTCACGCCGGGCACACCATTCTACCTGAAGCTCAACGCCAGCGTATTCTTTTAGACGCTGTATGCTGATTGCTACTCCGATGAATACTATCCCGGTGCTCAGGGCCCTGGCGAACGAAACGGCGCTGGTGCAGCGCCTGCAGGCCCGCGACGAGCTGGCCCTGCGGCTGCTCTACGAGCGGTACGCCGACAACCTGCGGGCCGTGATTTGGCGCGTGGTGCGCGACGAGGCGTTGGCGCAGGACGTGCTGCAGGAAGGGCTATTGAAGGTGTGGAGCAGCATCGGCAGCTACGACGCGAGCCGGGGGCGGCTGTACACCTGGTTGGCGCGGCTGTGCTGCAATTGTGCTATTGATGCGCTGCGCAGCGCCCGATACCGGTTTCATGTGGGCAATCAGTCGCTGGACGCGGAGGGGACGCAGCAGGTGCCGGCCGCGCTCACGTTCCGTCCGGAGCACATCGGGGTGCGCGAGCTGACGCTGCAACTCAAGCCCCGGCAGCGGGAGGTGATTGATTTACTCTACTTCGAGGGGTATACGCCCACTGAAACCGCTGAGGAATTGGGTATTCCGGTGCCCACGGTGAAAACGCGGGCGCGGGCGGCCCTGCGGGTGCTGGCCGGACTGGTGCGCTCGGGGCCAGCGGCGTTGTTGCTGGGCAGCGCCTGAATTGGCAGTGGCTGGGGATGGCGGAAGAAAAAAAGTCCGGGTTCGCGCAAGCGGCTCGGCGCAACAAAAGTCCGGGCCGTGCGAGCGGTTCGGCGCTACGGGAGAGGCCCCGGCGGCGTGAGCTACCGGGGCTTTTTGCATCCGATTGAAGCAGGCTTGGCGGTGACGAGTACTGGGCAGCTTCATTAAGCAGCCATGACCCGAGGCTTTGCTTGTCGAGCGCCGGGCGGCTGGTTTTTATATTCTCCCCGTTCTGACCTCATAATGCTACCAGAAATCCCAGATAAACCTGCTCCCTTGATGGTCACGGACCAGGAATTACTGACAGACACGTTTGAGCACCGCATCCATGAGCACCTGAAGGCCGGGGAGGTGCGCGCCCTGCTGCTGGTGCGGCCGGCGGGCGGCAGGGCCGACATCCAAGTCCAGCTGCCGGCGCGGGAAATGGTGGGCCTGTTTTGGAGCTCGGCGGTACCGGCGGCCACCGAGACGTTTGTGTACGCCCATGCGGCGGTGCAGCCGCAGTTGCAGGATGGTTCGGGTGGACCGGGGCGGTCATGCCTACGCTGCTGCAAGGGGCCTGCTGGGGGCGTGGTGGGGGAGCGTGGCCCGGCCGAACCCCTGGGCCAATGTGGTGGCCAGCGGCTCGCCGGACTGGTGGCGCTGGCGCTGCTCGGCGGCGCATCGCAGCAGCTTGCCGTACTTCTTCCGGCCGCTATCCATTTGCCCGGCGGTTAGCTCCACTACCCATACCTGCGGCTCCTGGCCTTTGAGCGGCTTCTTCTGCACGGCAATCAGTACCACGCGCTGGGCCTGTAGTACGTCGGCGTAGAAAGCGCCCTGGCGGTCGTAGCCGTATTGCTCAACGGTGGTCAGGAATTGGGCAAGGTCGCGGCAGCTGGTGGTTTTGAAATCCACAACGGTGCGGCGCTGGCGCTTGAGGCTGTCGATGAGCAGGTCGGGGCGCACTTTGACGAGTAAGCCGGTGGGCTCGTGGGTGGCGGTGTAGGACTGCTCGGCCTGGCCGCGGCTGGAGTAGATGAGGTGGCGCGGGTAGCGTCGGCGGCGCACGGCGGTGGCCAACTGCGCGGCGGCCTGGCGTTGGCGGTGGTCGGCGGGGTCGTGC
>JALYUH010000519.1 GCA_030853985.1 Bacteroidota bacterium
GTGGTAAAGTCACTTGAGTAACATGCCAGATAGTAGCGTAGTCAACCCGGAAATATTCGTGCGCAATCAGATTACGAAAGCTTTTTGCTTCACGCCAATCGATATTCGGCCAAGCAGTTTGTGTAGGAGTTGATACGTGTGAAGCGGCTTCGCCTAGAATTTCGAACTGACGTTCTACTGCCGATTGCAATAGTTTATTGGCTAAAAAATCGCTCAGGCTGTGGCCTGTCATGAATTGTCCAATAGCCTTTACCGCTTCCAGCATGTGGCGCACCCGTTCAGGGTCACGCGGCCTGTTTTTGTTTGAGCTCATACACTGTTTGCAAGTCTTTCCGAATGTAGCGCATCATGTAATCGGACACTGCCGTGCTGATTTCAACTTTTATTCCAAGTCGTCTGCTTAAATCGTCAGCGTAGCATACCCACCCCCAACCAGTTGGTTGTACTAAATTTATCAGCACGTCTAAATCCGATTCGACGGTAGCCTCGCCCCGCGCATATGAGCCAAAAATTTCCACCCGTTGCACGGGCTTGTCGGCAAAATAGTCGGCCAGCACCTGCCGAATGGTATCGAGCGAAAGGGGAAGTTCCATACCCCAAAGTACGGGAATTTAACCCGCCCAGCCCTCCCTGTCGAGGCTACGGTACTGAATGGCTTCGGCCAGGTGGTTAATCTCGATGTCGTCGGTGCCGGCCAGGTCGGCGATGGTGCGGGCCACTTTCAGGATGCGGTCGTAGGCGCGGGCGCTCAGGCCGAGGCGCTCCATGGCCGTTTTCAGCAACTGGCGGCCGTCCTCGCTGATTTGGCAGATGTCCTTCACCATTTGCGGCGGCATCATGGCGTTGGAATGAATGTCGACGTAGTCGACAAAGCGCTTTTCCTGCACCTGGCGGGCATTGTCCACCCGCACCTGAATTTCGGCGCTGGTTTCGGACCGGCGCGATTCCGTCATCTGGTCAAACGTTACGGGCGTGACTTCGACGTGTAAGTCAATGCGGTCGAGCAGCGGGCCGGATACTTTGTTCAGATACTTCTGCACCACGCCGGGGCCGCACACGCATTCCTTCTCGGGGTGGTTGTAATAGCCGCACGGACAGGGGTTCATGCTGGCTATCAACATAAAATTGGCCGGAAACTCAATGCTGAGCTTGGCCCGCGCGATGGTCACGCGGCGCTCCTCCAGCGGCTGGCGCATCACCTCCAGCACCGTGCGCTTGAACTCGGGCAGCTCGTCCAGGAACAGCACGCCGTTGTGTGAGAGCGAGATTTCGCCGGGCTGCGGGTTGCTGCCGCCGCCCACCAGCGCCACGTCCGAAATCGTGTGGTGCGGCGCGCGGAAGGGGCGCGTGCTCAGCAGCCCGCCGCCCGCCAGCTTGCCCGCCACCGAGTGGATTTTGGTGGTTTCCAGCGCCTCCTGCATGCTCAGGGGCGGCAGGATGGTGGGCAGGCGCTTGGCCAGCATGGTTTTGCCCGCGCCGGGTGGGCCAATCATGATGACGTTGTGGCCGCCGGCCGCCGCGATTTCCAGCGCCCGCTTGATGTTTTCCTGGCCCTGCACGTCGGCAAAGTCGGCCGTGTACTTGTTCACCGCGTGCTGAAACAGGTCGCGGGTATCTACCGTGGTGGGCACGATTTCGAGCCGGCCCTCGAAGAAATCGATGGCTTCCTGCATGCTGCCCACGGCAATCACGTCGAGGTTATTGACGATGGCGGCCTCCTCCGCATTTTCCTTCGGCAGGATGATGCCTTTGAAGCCCTCCTTGCGCGCCTGGATGGCAATGGGCAGGACGCCCTTTATCGGTCGCAAATCCCCATCGAGCGACATTTCACCCATGATGATGTAGTCGGCCAGCGTTTCGGTCTGAAGTTGCTGTGAGGCGTGCAGAATGCCCAGCGCAATGGGCAAGTCGTAGGCCGCGCCCTCCTTGCGGATGTCGGCCGGGGCCATGTTCACCACCACTTTGGTGCGCGGCATGCGGTACCCCCGAAACTTCAGCGCCGCCTCAATCCGCTGCTGGCTCTCCTTGATGGCGTTATCGGGCAAGCCCACTACAAAGAAATTCGTTCCGGCTCCCACCACCACTTCAATCGTGATGGTGTAGGCGTTGACGCCCTGCACGGCCGAGCCGAAGGTTTTGGTGAGCATGGTAGAACGGTAGTTTAAGCGCTAAGAACAGTGGTAAACGGCAACGAACCGTAAAGCTAAGTAGCAACTGCAACTTGCCGACATTGGAT
>JALYUH010000530.1 GCA_030853985.1 Bacteroidota bacterium
TTCTTCCTGCTCACCGAATCCTTGTTTATCAGCCTCACGGTGCTGGCGTTCGGGGCTTTTACCAAGGTGCGGGCCGGCCGGCCGCGCGACTGGGCGCTGCTGCTGGTGCTGCTAGCCCTGGCGGCGCTGGCCCGGCCCAACGGCTTCGTGGTGGGCCTGGCCGCCGCTCTGGCCGGCCTCGACGCCCTACGCCGCCGCCCCGACCGCCGCCCCTGGCGCGCAGCCCTGCTGGGCCTCGTGCTGCTGGCCCCGCTGCTCTGGATTGCGCTCAACCATCAGCTCGCCACATTTTACCTGATGGACACCTACCAGCGTGGCGAGCTGATTTTTCGGTATCCGCTGTGGGCCGTGCACCAAACCGCGCCGCTGCACATGCCGCCGCCCGGCACCGGCCCAGCGGCGCGGGTGGGCTACTTTGTGGTGCACAACCCCGTTTATATGGGCCGCCTGATGCTGGGCAAGCTGTTCGTATTTATGAGCTACCTCAAGCCGCACTATTCGCTGGCGCACCGGGCGCTGGGCGTACTGGTGCTGTGGCCAGCCTACTGGCTGGCAGCTCGTGGGACGCGGCGGCTAGGCATCTGGCGGCCGGCGCGGGTGTTTCTGGCCGGTGTGTTCCTGCTGCAAACGGCCATCATCATGCTCACCGTTGATGACTGGGACGTGCGGTTTCTGGCGCCCGTGTTGCCGGTGGTATTCATACTAACTACCTTAGAGCTAATGAGCTGGCTACCCGGGCCGATGCCCCGGCCACAATATCGACGGTCCGCAAACCGTTTGGCCGAGTAATTGCGTTGGTTCAGCTGCTCAAAAACCGCGCGCCGGGCACCAGTGCCCCGGTTTGTGAGCACGATGCCTTCATCCTTCCTTTCCCTTAGCTTTGTGTTCTATGCACCACCTACTTACGCTGGTTACTGCCCATCTATTGCACCTGCCGGCTGGTCCCGTCCCGGTGCTGCCGCTGGTGCCAATGGTGATGCAGCATCGCAGCCCCGCCCCGGCCGATACGGTGGATGTCGTCGAGTTAGCAGCAGTGGCCTACACGGCCTACCTCGCCGACCTGCTTAGCCTCACGCCCACGCAGCAACGCCAATTGGCGCAGCCCACGCGGGTGCAGCTGCGCCAGCTCTACCAGCTGCAAACGGCTCCGGCGGCGGGCATCGATGCTAACGCCGCTGCTACCATCGTAGCCGCCCGCTATCACCGACAGCTGGCGCGGGTGCTCACCACCAGCCAATATGGCAACCTGGTTATTTTTGGGGGAGCCCTGGAAGCGCTGCCCCATCGCCGCAGCCAGCAGCAGGTGAACGCCTACTGGACGCGCAAAACCCTGGCGGCCGGGCCCGCCCATTACGCCGCAACCGACACCCAGTAGCGCCCGGCAGCTCCGCCGTTATTCCGGCCCATGGCCAAACCGCGCCTCCCAGCCCGCCCACGCCTGCTGCCCGCCCGTGTGGATAGCCACCAACGTGCTGCCCGGCGCGAAATAGCCCTGCGCAATCAAATCGAGCACGCCAAATAACAGCTTGCCGGTATAAATAGGGTCGAGCAGCACCCCGTGCCGCTGCCGAAACTGCGCGATGAAAGCCAGCAGCGCAGTCGAGTATTTGGCGTAGCCGCCGAAGTGATAATCGGTTTGAACCGAATAATTGGTGTATAGCTGCCCGGCGGCCGACTGCGTCAGCGCATTAACTTCTTCTCGCAGAAAACCGCCGTTTTTCAGGGCCGCCACGCCCACAGCCTGCTCCGCCCCGGCCAGGCCGGTGAGCAGGCCCGCCAACGTGCCGCCCGTGCCCACCGCCACGGCCAGCGCATCGAAGGCTACCTGCTGTCGGATTTCGGCCACCAGTTCGGCGCAGCCGGGGAGGGCCAGCACGTTGGTGCCGCCTTCGGGCAGCACGTAGGCCGGGCCAAACCGGGCGAGCATCTCGGCCACAAACTCCGGCGCGGCGCGGCGGCGATAAGCGGCACGGTCGAGGTAGTGCAGCGCCATCCCATCGGCGGCGGCTCGGGCTAGCGTGGGGTTGGGCGCAGCGCTGGGCGCGGGCTCATCACCCCGAATCAGGCCAATGGTTCGGAAACCGAACAGGCGGCCAGCGGCGGCCACGGCAGCAATGTGGTTGGAGTAGGCCCCGCCGAAGGTGAGCAGCGTGTGCTGCTGCTGCTGCCGGGCGGCGGCGAGGTTATACTTCAGCTTGCGGGCCTTGTTGCCGGGCAGGTCGGGGTGGGCGAGGTCGTCGCGCCACAGCAGCAGCCGCACGCCACGGGCCGCAGCAATGGGTTCATCCAGCAACTGAAGAAGTGGAGAAACTGGCATTAGGCCAACGTGAAAACAGAAAAGGGAACTGAAGAAACCGCTGGCTCCCCAATCCCCTTCTCCTTATTGCTTACAGACTAAATACTTACGCCAGCACGGGCGCGTCGAGCAGCTCGTCGCCGCTGCGCTCCTTGCGGCGCACCACGTACACCACCGCGCCTACCAGCACCAACAGCAGCACCACGCTGGCCGCCAGCGACACGCCGTTGCCCACGGCGTAGGCCTTCGGCTCAAACTTGAACTCGATGGTGTGCGCGCCGGCCGGCACGGCTAGGGCGCGCAACACGTAGTCGACGCGGAAATGCGGCACGGGCTTGCCATCGAGGTAAGCCTGCCAGCCGTCGGCGTAATAAATTTCGGAGAACACCACCAAGCCGTCGTGCGCGGCGGTAGCCGTATATTTCAGCTCATCGGGGCTGTAGGCCGACAGGCTGATGCTGGAACCGGCAATGGCGTAGGTAGCGGCTTTCTGCTGCGGAAACTTGCCGGCGTCCACTACGGCTTCGGTGGCGGGGCTGATGGTGCTGAGGGCGGCCATCTCGGCATCGGGGCTGGCCACGGTTTTGAGGGTGCTCACGAACCAGGCGTTGCCCAGCGCGCCGGGGTTGCGCTGCACCGGCTGCTTGGCGTCGCCAGTGATGAGGTAGCGCATATTCAGCATGTTGAGGGCCTGCTGGTTGCCGGTTGAAATCTGGCGCTCAATCAGGTCCTGGTAGCGGCGCAGCTTGGCGCCGTGGTAGCCCCCAATGCTCTTGTGGAAATACGATGTCTGGGCTTCGTTGAAGGGATTCTGCATGTTGAGAACGCGGTAGCTCAGGCTTTTGTCCTGCAAAATCACTTGGTCGGCCGCCGTGGGTTGGAATTCCTCGGCAATGGTCTGGCTCTGGAACTTGTTTTCGCAGAGGTAGCGATTGTCCACGCCCCACAAATCGACCAGTACCAGCAGCACCATCATGGCGGCGGCCGGCATCACTTTCAGCTGCCCTTTGAGGTGGAAATACAGCACGCCCAACGCTGCCCCAATAAAGAGCAGCCCGCGCCACACGTCGTTGCGGAGCAAGTCGGCGCGGTCGGCGCGCAGGGCGCTTAGCAGCTCGGGCGTGAAGCCCTTCTTGGTGAGCTCGCCATCGATGGGCGCGGCAAAATCGAAACTGAAACTGGCTAGGTAAGCCAGCCCGCACAGGCCGGCCGTGATGCCCCCGGCGTACAACACCTTGGGCATCAGGGCCGAAGCCTCGGCGGGCAGCGGCGCTTTGGTGCCGGGCAGCGTGGGGGCTAGCGGCGCGCGCGGTCGCAGCACGCGGCTCAGGGCCAGCGC
Source organism: Bacteroidota bacterium (assembly GCA_030853985.1). Classification (GTDB taxonomy): domain Bacteria; phylum Bacteroidota; class Bacteroidia; order Cytophagales; family Hymenobacteraceae; genus Hymenobacter. The sequence goes on from JALYUH010000530.1 coordinate 3,636, forward strand.
GCCGAGGATGGGCATGGCCAATTGCGCGATGACGAGGGCCATGCTCACGGCGCGGAACTTGTTGTAGCCCGGCAGCAGGTCGAAAATCAGGTAGTTGAAGGCTTCGAAGTTCTTGCCCCAGGCCAGCAAAATCGACAGAATAGTACCCGCCAGCAGCCAGTAGCGCGTGCGCTTCTCCACCACAAACAGGCCCAGAATGAACAAAAAGCACACTACCGCGCCCATGTAAACCGGGCCGGCCGTGTAGCTCTGCTGCCCCCAGTAGGTGGGCATGCTGGCCAAGTAATCCTGTGGCAAGCCGGCCTTGGCCAGGTTCGAGCCCGTGCCCAGCGGCATGGAGCTGGCCCCGCCGTGGAAGTTGGGAATGAGCAGCGTAATGGTTTCGCCCACGCCGTAGCTGTACTGGAAGGCGTAGTCGCGGTCCACACCCGTGCTTTCGTCGCCGGTTTTGGGGGCCGGGGCCTGGCCGGGCGCGGTGGGGGCGGCCGACTTCAGCTCGCTGGGGCCGCGGTTGCTGTACTTGCTGTACTCGGCAGTGGTGTAGAGGCGGCCGAAGCTCACGCCCACGGCCAGGGCCGCGCCTAGGCCCAGCAGGGCGGTGCGCTTGGCAAACGCGGGCAGCCGGCCAGCGCGGGCCGCCGCCACCAGCTCAACCACCACGAAAATAGCGGCCAGCAGCAATAGGTAGTAGGTGATTTGCAGGTGGTTGACGTGGATATTCAACGTGAGGCCCACGGCGAAGAGCACCGCGCCCAGCCATTTGTCGCGGCGGTAGGTTACGAGCAGGCCACCCAGCACCAGTGGGGCATAGGCCAGGGCCATGCTCTTGGTGTTGTGGCCGGCCGCCAGAATGGCGAGGTTATAGCTCGAAAAACCCAGCGCCACCGCGCCCGCTACCGCCACCAGCGGCCGCAGCCCAATGGCCACCAGCAGCACGTAGCCGCACAGCAGCGCCAGAAACAGGTTGGCCACCACGGCGGGTAGGCCCAGCGTGAGGACCTTTTGCAAATACCCCGACCAGTCGCCCGGAAAGTGCAGGCTGATGAGGTAGGTGGGCATGCCCGAGAACATGGCGTTCGTCCAGAGGGCCTCCTTGCCCATCACGGCCGCGTATTGCTGGGCCTCGTGCGCGCCGCCCTGGAACTGGGTGATGTCGTGCTGGGCCAGCGTTTTGCCATCGAACACGATGGGGGAGAAGTACAGGCAGGCCAGCAGCACGAAAAACAGCACCGCCAGCACGTGCGGCACGGCCCGCTGCCACAGCGGCACGGACGAAACAGAAGAAACCGGAGCAACAGCAGCCATCAGGGCAATTCGGGGGGATAATGAAAATGGCCCCGAAGGTACAGTAGAACCGTGCGCCCACCTTCGCGCAAGGTTTCGCCAGGTGTATATTTTTTTATCAAGGTTGAGCCGGTATGAAG
>JALYUH010000537.1 GCA_030853985.1 Bacteroidota bacterium
CCCCTATTCAGCTCCTCGATTTGGCCGCCGAGCACGCGCTGCTACAACCGGCGCTGAACGAGGCCATGCGGGAGGTGCTGGAATCGGCTGCCTTCATTCAGGGGCCACCGGTGGCGCAATTCGCGGCCGAGCTGGGCCAATACCTGGGCGGCGCGCACATCATTCCCTGCGCCAACGGCACCGACGCCCTCACGCTGGCCCTGCTGAGCCTGAACCTGCCGGCCGGGGCCGAAATCATCGTGCCCGCCTTCACCTACGTGGCCACGCTGGAAGCGGCCGCCCTGCTGGGCCTGCGCCCCGTGCTGGCCGACGTACTTCCCAATACTTTCAACCTCAACCCGGCCGCCGCCGAAGCCGCGATTACGCCGCGCACCGGGGCCATCATTGCCGTGCATCTATTCGGGCAGTGCGCCGATTTGGAGGCGTTGCGCGCGGTTGCAACCCACCACGGCGTGGCCCTGATTGAGGATAACGCCCAGGCCCTCGGAGCCACGTTCCGGTTCGAAAATGGCGAAACGGCCTTTGCCGGCGCGGTCGGCGACGTGGGCACCACGTCTTTTTTTCCCTCCAAAAACCTCGGCTGCCTCGGCGATGGCGGCGCGCTTATCACCGCTGATGCCGCCCACGCTGCCCTGCTGGGCCAGCTCGCCAACCACGGCCAGAGCCAGAAATACCACCACCAGCGCGTCGGCCTCAACTCGCGCCTCGACACGCTGCAAGCCGCCCTGCTGCGCGTGAAGCTGCGGCAGCTGCCGCACAACACGGCCGCCCGCCAGGCCGTGGCCGCCCGCTACGATGCCACCCTGGCCGCCGTGCCCGGCCTCGCCATTCCGGCCCGCGACCCGCGCAGCAGCCACGTCTTCCATCAATACACCATTCAGCTGGCCCAGGCCGGCCGGCGCGACGACCTGCAAAATCACCTGCGCCGGTTGGGCGTGCCCACCATGATTTACTATCCGCTGCCGGTACACGCGCAGCCTGCCTACGCCTACCTGGGCTACCGAGCGGGCCAGTTTCCGGTGGCCGAGCGGCTGTGCGGCGCTGTGCTGTCGCTCCCGATACACCCGCTGCTGGAGGTGGAACAACAGGAATATGTTATCCGTGGCTTGGCAGCTTTCTTTGGGGGTTAATTCTAATTCGTGAGCCATTCTACCCCCGAAGTTCGCTTTGCCATTTGCGGCGTGGGCCACATCGGCCGCCGCCACGCCGCGCTCGTCGCCCGCCACGCCGGCGCAGCCCTGACGGCCCTGATTGACGTACGCCCCGAGCTGCAGGCTGGCCTCGCGGCCGAATTTCCGGGCGTGCCGTTTTTCATTTCGCTCGAAGACTACCTGCAAACCGGCCCGGCCGCCGACGTGCTCACCGTGGCCACGCCCAACGGCTTGCACGCGCCGCAGGCGGTGGCGGGCCTGCGCGCCGGCCTGCACGTCGTCATCGAAAAGCCCATTGCCCTGCACGCGGCCGACGCCGCCACCATCGTGGAAACGGCCCGCCAAACCGGCCGGCTGGTCTTCGGCGTGATGCAGAACCGCTACTCGCCCCCGGCCGCCTGGCTAAAGCAGGTGGTGGACGAGGGCCGCCTGGGCCAAGTGTTTCTGGTGCAGCTCAACTGCTTCTGGAACCGCGATGCGCGCTACTACCAGCCCGGCGGCTGGAAGGGCACGCAGGCCCTGGATGGCGGCACGCTCTTCACCCAGTTCAGCCATTTTGTCGATTTATTGTACTGGGTGTTTGGCGACATCACCAACCTCACCGCCCGCTTTCGCGACTTCACCCACGAGGGCCTGACCGAGTTCGAGGACAGCGGCCTCGTCACCTTCGACCTCATGCGCGGCGGCAGCGGCACGCTCAGCTACAGCACCGCCGTGTGGGACCGCAACCTCGAAAGCTCCCTTACCGTGGTGGCCGAGCGCGGCAGCCTGCGCATTGCCGGCCAGTACCTAGACAAGGTGGAATACTGCCACCTCGACGGCTACGAAATGCCGGAATTAGCGCCCACCAACCCGGCCAATAATTACGGCGCGTTCCAGGGCTCGGCCGCCAACCACGTGCAGGTTATCGAGAACGTGGTGGATACCGTGCAGCAGCGCAGCCACGCCACCACCAACGCCGCGGAAGGGTTGAAAGTGGTGGAAATAATTGAGCGGATTTACGCGCTGCGGTAGCTTCCTCAGCTAACTTCACAAACCAACTTTTCAGCCTTTTCAATTTGAATAGGACTTATGCAAATGCGTCGTTTTCCAGCCCCAGCGGGGCGACATATCGGTAGCAACCCAATAGCAATCAAGAACAGAGTCCCAGCGGGGCGGCACTCGTGTGCCGTTCCGGCGAGTGCCGCCCCGATGGGGCTTTATTTCTATATTTCAGGTAGTTACTACCGACATGTCGTCCCGCTGGGGCTTTGTGAATATGGTTTTGCGTAAGTCCTAATGAAATACCTCCTATTGATTTCACTGCTGCTGCTGGGCGCTTCTGCTTTTTGCCAGGACCTTGGTGTGGGCCGGCCCCTACCCAATTTCAGTATCAGCAACAACCAGCAGAGCATAAAATCGCTGGATTTGAAAGGCAAAGTTGTACTCATTAATTTCTTTGCCACTTGGTGTGGTCCCTGCCTGCAAGAGCTACCGCAGTTGCAGCAGCTGTGGGCTACGCACAAAAGCAGCAAGCATCTGGTAATATTGGTAATCGGCCGCGAGCACTCGCAGAGCGAGATAACGGCTAGGAGGAATTCAACAAGCTGACGAGCAAAGTCGACGAGTTGCTGAAGCAATAACCATTGAAACGCCAAGTGAATTAACCTAATAGGCGTAACGTCTGGCAGCAGATGCTATCTGCGGCTGGAGACGGGTGGTTCCGGCCAGCGGCTCCCGCTACTTCTTCGCATCCGCGTAGTTCTGGAAGGCGTAGGCCACGCCCAGCGTGAGGCCCTGCGAGTACTGCACGCCGGGGTCCTGGTCGTAGTCGTAGAGGGCGATACCGTTGAGGGCCACGTTCACGTAGTTGCCCACTTTGGCGGTGAGGGCAACATCGAGGCGGTGGTCGATTTCCCGCAAATTGAGGTGCTCATAGTTGGCAAACAGCACGTAGCGGGCTTTGAGGTTGACGGTGGGGTTGAGGTTTTTGTCGAACTCGGCCAGCACCTGGGCGGCCAGCAATTCGAAGCGGGTGCTGTGGCCGGGGTTCACGCCGTAGGGCTTGTCGCCGGGGGCCTGGATGAAGCGCTCGACCCGGTTCACCACCGTGACGCGCGGGGCAAAGGGCGACAGCCGCACGTGGAAATAGGTGGCCGGGTGGTACTCGAAGCCGTAGGCGGCGGTGAGAAAGGCGGGCGCAAAAAAGTCGGAGGTGAGCGTAGTCGGCTCGTACTTGTAGCCGGGGGCGAACTGGGTGAGCAGGTTCAGCGACAAAAACATGTCCCAGCGCGTGGTGAGCGCGCGGCCGTACTTGGTATCGAGGTAGAGGCGGTCCTGCCCTTTGCGGTAGCCGAGGCCGGCGGTGCTGGCAAAGGCGAACAGCAGGTCGGCCTCATTGTCGAAGCTGTGGGGGCCGGCTTTGCGGTTGGCTTTGGCGTTGAACAAGGCATTGAAGCCGATGGTGCTCACGCCGCCGCCCTTCCAGTTCGAGCTCAGGGCCGCCTCGTTCAGCCCCACCCCGGTTTTGAGGGATTTGTGCCAGGCGGGGTCGGGCGCGGGCGCGGGCGGGGTGGGGAGTGGCACCAAGGCGGGAGCCGTTTGGGCCAGGGCGGCGGGGGCGGCCAGCAGCAGGGCCAGGGCAAATCGTTTCATAGCGGAAAGGCAAGAAAGGGCGGCAGGATTGCGGCGGAAATGTACGTCCGGCCGGGCCGTAGCGCCCAATTGGGCAGGTAGCGGGCCGGGTAATCCCAAAATTATAACATAATAGTGTTGACTTCTTACTATTTTAAGTTAATATTGTTAATCCCGAATATCCTGAACCCGGCCCCGATTTCCACCATGGCCCACTACCCCGGTTTTTTGTTCGTTCCGCAGCTGCACATTTTCCCGTTGCCGCCCATGAGCACATACCAACTCCTTTACCAGAGCTATTCGCTGGTGCCCTTCGAGCCGCTTGAGCTCGATATGCTGCTGGCCCGCGCCCGCGCCCGCAACCAGCAGCGCGGCCTCAACAGCATCCTGCTTTACACCCCCGACGGCCGCTTTCTGCAGTTCCTCGAAGGCCTGCGCGAGGCCGTGCGCGCCCTCTACTACGAGCACCTGGTGGCCGACCCGCGCCACTACCAATGCCAGGTGCTGAGCGAAGGCCCCAACGAAAAGACCAGCTTCGGGGGCCGTTACATGGACTTTTTTCCGGCCCAGGCGCAGGACCTGCGCCACCTGCTGGCCCCGGTGCCGGCGACCGGAGCGGCCCTGCTGGTGCCCCGCCCCCACACCCGCCCCGAGTTTATCGAGCTGCTCCTGGAATTTATGCAGCAGCACGAGTTAGCCGGGTCGTAGCACCGCCGTAGGGCTACCGTTTAATTTGCAAGGCGCAAAGAAGGCAGCACGGCGGCGCAGCAACGCGAGCGGGTGAGCTGCGGGCGGAGATGCGAACGAAGCGGCCGGGCGGAGACACGCACCCAAATTTCACGCTATGGCCCGGTATCTTTACCCCGATGCCCGCTCCTGCTACCACTGCTCCTTTTCCGGCTTCGGCCGCGCCGGCCGTTGCGCCGGCCACCTTCCTGGCCACCGTTGCCCGCGAGCTGCTCGACCGCTACGGCTCCGGGCCGCTCGATGAGCTGTCTGACCTCGTGGTAATTGTGCCCACGCGCCGCGCCGTAGTGTACCTGAAAAACGAGCTGGCGCTGGCCCTGCCGCCGGGCGCGCCACTGTGGGCCCCGCGCGTGGCCGCCATGGAAGACTACGTGGTGGAGCTGGCCGGCGTGCAGGTAGAGGAACCCATCGCCCTCCAACTGCTGCTCTACGACATTCTGAAAGGCATCGACACGGGGCTCGATTTTGATAAATTCGTGGGCTGGGCCGCCATGCTGCTGAGCGACTTCTCGAACCTCGACCAGAACCTGGCCGACCCGCACACCGTGTTCGACTACCTGAGCGAGGCCAAGGCGCTGGAGCGCTGGGACCTGGCCGCCCTGCCGCCCAAAAGCCAGGCCGCCGCCCACTCCTTCGGCTTCTGGAACCAGCTCGAACGGGTGTACCGCGACCTGAACAAGCGCATGCTGGCCAACCACCTCGCCTACCCCGGCCTAGCCTATCGCCGCGCCGTGGAGCAGCTGGAAAAGCAGCTGAAAGACCCGGCTGCGCCCACGCCGGCCGTGCACGTGTTCGTGGGCCTGGGCAATCTGTCGAAGTCGGAGGAACGGCTGATTCGGCTGCTGCGCAAGGCCGGCCGGGCCGAAATCCGCTTCGACGGCGACCCCTTCTACCTCGAAGACGGCTCGCCCAACCGCGCCGGCCAGCACCTGCGCCGCTACCTGAAAGACTGGAACCTGCCGCTCGACAATTTCGGTGGCGGGGTTGAGTACCTGCGCGGCCGGCCCCACCACGTCCGCTACCTGGGCGTGGCCAACCCCAGCATGCAGGGCAAGCTGGCCGGCCAGCTACTGGCCGAAGCCCGCCAGCGCTACCCCGACGCCACCGTGGCCGTGGTGCTGCCCGACGAAACCCTGCTGCTACCCGTGCTCCACGGCCTGCCGCCCGACGAGGTGCCCGACTACAACGTTACCATGGGCCTGAGCTTCCAGGCCACGCCGCTGTTCAACCTCGTCGATTTGCTGTTCGAAGTGCACCTCACCGGCATCCGGGAAGGCAGCCCGGAAACCGGCTACGGCGTGCCCCGCTACCACCATCTGGCCGTCACGAAGCTGCTTACCCACCCCTTCCTGCGCCGCTACCAACACTGGCAGGACCAGCAGGCCGACCAGCCCCAGTACCACAACCTGCTCGACCAGATTTGCCGCGAAATCGTGCGCCTGAACGCCGTGCTGCTGCCCGCCGAAGAGCTGCTGAAGCTCGGCGCGCATCACCCGCTTATCGAGGCCCTGTTCAAGACCTGGGACAACTGCGACGACATCATAACGGCCTGCTACGCAGTAATTAACCTGCTGCGCCAAGTGTATTCGGCTGAAGTGGCCGATACCGACCGCGAAACCGGCCTCGGGGCCGAGTACCTGTACCTGTTCTACACGCTCGTTAAGCAGCTCGATTCGGCCTTCGACTGCCGGGTGCAGCGCCTGTCGGTGCGCTCGTTCCGCCGCTTCCTCTACGAGCAGATGGGCCGCACCCGCCTGCCCTTCTCGGGCGAGCCGCTGGCCGAGGTGCAGGTGATGGGCCTGCTCGAAACCCGGGCCTTGGATTTCGACCACCTCATCATCCTCAGCTGCAACGAGGGCGTGCTGCCGGCCCCCAAGCGCCAGCAGTCGCTCTTTCCCTACGATGTGCTCACGGCCGCCGGCCTGCCCACCTACGCCGATGCCGAGGCCATCACAGCCTACAACTTCTGGCGGCTGCTGCAACGGGCCCAGCGTGTCGATTTGGTGCACGTGCTGCCCGGGGCCGAAGGCATGAAAAGCGGCGAGCGCAGCCGGTTTCTTTTGCAGCTGCAAAACGATTTATTGCCCCAAAATCCGCAGCTGGTGCTGGAAGATTTGACGGTGAGCGTACCCATCACCTCCCCCCCTAGCCCCCTCTCCTGTGGAGAGGAGGAACCAGGGGGTAAGGTGACGGGCGACCTCATTCTGGAAAAAGACGCCGAAATGCTGGCCGCCCTGCGCGGCGTGCTCGAGCGCAACATCTCGCCCTCGCGCCTCAACGATTTCCTGGCCTGCTCGCTGCGCTTCTACTTCTCAAAGGTGGCCCGCTTCCACGAAAACGACGCCGTGGAAGAAACCCTCGAAGCCAGCAGCTTCGGCACGATGGTGCACGAGGCGCTGGAAAACCTGATGCGGCCTTTCGAGCAGGATGCCCGCCCCATTACGGCCGCCGACATCCCCGAGCTTATTTGCCAAGCTCCGGCCGAGGTGCAGCGCGCCCTGCGCCAGGAGGAAACCGAAAAGCACGCCCGCGTCGACGAAGGCCTGAACCACGTGTACGGCCAGGTGGCCACGCGCCTCGTCGTGCGCCTGCTCGAAAGCCTGCCCGAACAGCCCGGCCTGCTCCCCATCCGCCTGTTTGGGCTGGAGAAAGAGTTGGCCGCCACTGTTTTCGTGGACGTGCCGGGCCAGGCTGAGCAGTTGGCCGTGCGCCTGTTCGGCTTCGCCGACCGCGTGGACGAGCTGCCCGACGGCCGCCTGCGGGTGGTCGACTACAAGTCGGGCCTCGTGAAGCGCGCCGACCTGCAGCTGCGCGGCTACCGCGACAAGCTCAGCCCCGCCGAAGCCACCGACCGCCTGCTGCACGAGCCCAGCAGCAGCGCCGATAAAGTGCGCCAGCTCTGGCTCTACCGCCTCATGCTGGCCCACACCGCCCACCGCGAAACGGCCGAAACCGCCATCCTCTCCCTGCGCAACATCGACGAAGGCCTGCTCTCCGCCGACCTCAGCTTCCTCACCGAAGGCGGTGGGGACTTCGTGAAAGTTTCGGAAGACTTGGTGCGCCAAATCGTGTTGCGCATTCTAGACCCCGCCGAGCCCATCCGCAAAACCGACGACTTCACCAAGTGCGAGTATTGTCCATACAAAGGCATTTGCGCCCGTTGAGCCCGGTCGGTATAGCAACACCAACCACTCCATCAAAGCCGCACCAATGCTGGCAATTATTTTCGTTCCGCTCGCCTTTCTGCTGCTGAACGCCTTCTCGCTGAGCGTTTTCAGCGTGGTTCTGAGACTGTATCATTGGCTGTGGAAACCAGCTGCTCCCGTTCTGGTCATTAACTATTCGCTGCTTAAAACGAGCTTAGCCATTCAATCTGGCCTGCTCGTGCTACTGATTGTACTGAACTGGAACCGCGAAAACGTGCTGGCGCTGCTCACAATCGTTTCCTTTGCGGTGCCGCTCGCCATGCTTTTCCTCGCTCACCGACGGTCCGCCACGTAATCATCACCCACTCTTTTTTAAAATTATGGACGAATTCATGCAAGCTGCCATCGACGAAGCCCGTCTGGGCCGGTCACAGGGCGGCATTCCCATCGGCTCGGTACTCGTGCGCGACGGCAAAATCATCGGCCAGGGCCACAACAATCGCGTGCAGGAAGAC
>JALYUH010000542.1 GCA_030853985.1 Bacteroidota bacterium
CGCCACGATTATTCGACGGCCTACCACTACTTGGCGGCGGCCGGAGCCACCCGCGACAGCCTGTTTGGCCAAGTGAAAATAGCGCAGCTGCAAGCCCTGGCTTTCAGCGAGCAGCTGCACCAGCAGGAGCTGGCCGAGCAGCGCTTTTCGTCGGCTGCGGCGCGGCGGCAGCGGCTGCTGCTGGCCGGCCTGGTGGCGCTGGCCGGGGCCGCCGGCCTCACCTACCTGCTGCTGAACCGGCGGCGGTTGCGCCGGGAAGTGGAATTTGCCCAGGAGCGGCAGCAGCTGGAGCGCCTGCGGGCTCAGGCGGTGCTCGATGCCGAAGAAGCCGAGCGCCGCCGCATTGGGGCCGACCTGCACGACGGCGTGGGCCAGCTCCTCACGGCGGCCAAGCTCAACCTGCACGCCTTGGCCGAGGAGCTGCACAGTGGCGCGCCGACCGGTGCGCCGCGCCTGCTGGCCCACGCCCTCGACGTGGTGGACGAAAGCTTCCGGGAGGTGCGCAGCATTAGCCACAACCTGCGGCCCAATGCCCTCATCCGGTGCGGGCTGGGGCAGGCCGTGCGCGATTTTACGAGCAAGGTGTCGCCCGGGGGCCAGCCGCGCTTTTGCCTGGAGTTTGTTGGGCTCGATGAAAACCACCGGCTCGAACCCGCCCTGGAAAGCGTCTTGTTTCGCGTGATTCAGGAGCTGGTGCAGAACATTGTGAAGCACGCCCACGCCACCGAAGTAACCGTGCAGCTGCGGCGCCGGCCTCATGAGCTGTGCGTGCTGGTGGAGGACAACGGCGTGGGTTTCGACCCCACCGCCTTGAGCAGCGAGGGCGGTATCGGCCTGAAAAACATTGAAAGCCGCATGGTGTACCTGGGCGGCCGGGTCAAGTTCGACTCCCGGCCCGGCCAGGGTACCGCCGTCACCATCGAAGTGCCAATGCCCGGCGGGGTGCCCGCAAACCCGGCTCCCGGTGTTCCGCTGCCAATGCCAGCGGTGGACCTGCTGGCCCGCGTCGGCCGCCCTAATCCGCAATGAAGCCGCTGGGCCCGCTACGGTAGCCAATAAATTCAGTTGACAAGAGACTTGCCGTGGGCGAGAGTGCGCCTCTGCCACATAGGGCAGCCACCCAATAAAATTGGGTTTTTGGTTCGGGAGGCAAATGGAGGTTTATCCCATGCTTACTTTTAACGCCTGCCTACTCCACGGCAAGTAACTGATAGAACAGGACTATGGTGAAACTCGCGCCTTTGCAACCGGAACACGTTGCGCACTTCTACACGTGGCTCCGCGACCCCGAAGCCATCGAATATTCGCTCTCGGCTTTCCAACGCATGAAGACCACCGCGCAGATTGACGAGTGGTTTGCGGCCACCTTAGCGCAGGCGAATACCCTGAACCTGGGTATCTATTTGGAGGAAACCAACGCGCTGATTGGCTATGCCGGTCTCACGGGTATTTCCGTAGCGAATCAATCGGGCGAATACTTCATCTTTATCGGCGAGAAAGCAGCGTGGGGGAAGGGCGTGGGGACGGCCGTAACGAAGCAAATCGTCCACCTCGGCTTCACCAGCTAACACCTCAATCGGATTATGCTCACGGTTTCCGAATCGAATACGGGCGGTTTGAAAGCCTACACGAAAGCTGGCTTTATCGTGGAGGGGCGGCTGCGCCAGGCGGCTTGCCGGCAAGGCGTATTTCACGATAAAATTGTGATGTCCGTGTTAAAAGCCGAATGGCCGCCGCAAGGCGTACAAGGGTGCTAGTGCTTAGTCAGGCAAGTTAGTTGTCCTAATTTTCTGATAGTGTCGGTCAAGTTTGACGCGCGCTTTTTCAAGCGTGAACTGCCATTTTACGGTGGCCCTCGCCGCATTGCGCTCGGCCACGCAAGCGGCGATGTGGGCGGTGAGTTCTTCCAGGGTGGGGATGCGCTGGTGCAGGCACCGACGAGCAATGGCCGAGAGTTCGAGTTCGACCATGTTGAGCCAGGAGGCATTTTTGGGCGTGTAGTGTACTTCGAAGCGGGCAGCCAGCGTACGGGCCTGGGCCGCAGGCAGGTGCTGGTAAAAAACAGCGTCGGTGTGGGTGTTGAGGTTATCCTGCACCAGCACGATTCGCTCGGCTTGGGGGTAGTGGGCGGCTAGTTGCTGCAGAAAGCGGCAGTAGTCGGCCCCGGTGCGGCGGGCCGAAACCTCGACCAGGCGCTGGCCGGTGCCCGGCTCAAAGGCCGCCAGCAGGCAAGCTGTACCCTGGCGCACGTAGGTGCTGCTCTCACGCCGGGGCCGTCCGGCGTTGGCCGGTTGTTGGTTAGTGGCCGGCTGGGCCGGCAGCGGCGGCAGCGGCTCGACGGGCTGCCCATGCAGCACGCAGGGGCGCTCGTCGAAGCACACGACGGGAAAGCGCGGGTCGTAGGCCCGCTCGTAAACGGCCAGCACGTCTTCCATGCGGGCCACAAAGGCGGCGTTCATCGCCCCCAGGCACCAGTGCTGCTGGCGGTGGGGCTGCAGTTCGTTTTTTTGAGCACCTGGCTCACTGTTTCGTACGAAATGGTGTCCACCAAGCACAGCTCCACGGCTTTATCGGCCAGCAGGCGCAGCGTCCAGCGGCTGTGCCCGGTGGGTGCCGGCGTACAAGCCAAGGCCGTCAGGGCCGCCCGCTGGGGCCCGTCGAAGCGCGGGGGCGTGCCGCTACGCGGGGCCTCGGACAGCGCGAGCTCCCAGCCGCCTGCTTCGTAGCGGTGGCGCAGCTCACTTACGGTCTGCCGGCTCAGGCCGACGGCCTTACCGGCCGCCTGTTGGCCAATGCCAGTAGCCAAGGCCAGCAGGGCCTGGGCGCGGCGCACAGCCCGCACCGGGCGGCAGCCCGTGCGGGTGAAGTTTTCCAGGGCGGCCTGGTCGGCGGCCGGTAAGGCAAAAGGGATGATTGGTCGGGCC
>JALYUH010000010.1 GCA_030853985.1 Bacteroidota bacterium
GGCCTTGGTCGTCGAAGCCGTGGGTCATTTCGTGGCCAATCACGGCTCCGATGCCGCCGTAGTTCACCGCACCATCGGCCCGCTGCAAAACATGCCCGAGTTCTACCAGGCCTTCGGCTGCCAGGACGGCAACAAGATGATGCGCGCCGCGGCTGACCGGTCGAAAATCTGGTAACCCAATCGAGTTTCAACTCCCCGCCACCCCCGGCGGGGAGTTTTGCTTTTCAGGCTATATTTCGCTGTTTCCATTTACGCATTCTCCTTATGTTAAAATCTTCTCTTCTGAGCCGGGCCGCGTTGCTGGCCGCCCTGGGGCTGGCCTTCGGGACCGCCCAAGCCCAAACCAAAGTCAAAACCAAGAGCAACGGCGTTAAAACCAAAACCACCGTGCCCGCCACCACTGGCCAGTCGGGCGTGGGCATCACGCTCGCCAACCTCGACCGCACGGTGCCGCCCTGCGATGATTTCTACCGCTTTGCCAACGGCAACTGGATGAAAAATAACCCCATTCCGGCTTCCGAAACCGGCTGGGGCGGCTTCAACCAGCTGCGCAACCGCAACCGCGACATCGTGCGCGGCATTCTGGATAAGGTAGCCGCCGACCGCACTGCCAAGCCCGGCTCGAACGCGCAGAAAGTGGGCGACTTCTACGCCGCCGCCATGGACAGCATGGCCGTGGAGCGCGCTGGCCTGAAATACCTCCAGCCCCGGTTGGACAAGATTAGCGCCATTCAGGACGTGGCCGGCGTGCAGCGCTACCTCGCCGACCCCAAAAACCTGGGCAAGGGCTGGTACGGCTTCGGTGTGGGCCAGGACCCCAAAAACAGCACCATGTATGCCGTGCAGTTGCGCCAGGGCGGCCTTACGCTGGCCGACCGCGACTATTACCTGAAGGACGACGCGCGCTCGAAAACCATTCGCGCGGCGTACCGCACCTACCAGGTCAATACCTTCAAAATGCTGGGCGATGACCAGGCCACGGCCGAGAAAAATGCTGACGCCGTGACGCGCATCGAAACCCGCATGGCCAAAGCCAGCCGCGACCGCGTGGCCCTGCGCGACCGCGAAACCAACTACAATAAGATGAGCGTGGCCCAGGTGGCCGCCGACTATCCCAACCTGAACATTGCGCAGCGCCTGAAGGAAAGCGGCCTGAGCGGAGCTAAGGACGTCATCGTGGGCCAGCCCGAATACCTGAAAGAGGCCAACGCCATGATAAAGGACGAGCCCATTGCCGACCAGAAGCAGTACCTGCGCTGGCATCTGGTGGAGGGCGTATCGTCGGCCCTACCCAAGGCGTACGTCGATGAAGCCTTCAAATTCTCGCAGGTGATTACCGGTGCCAAGGTGCCCCAGGCCCGCTGGAAACGCGCCTTCGCCGCCACCGATGGCGCGCTGGGCGAAGCCTTCGGCCAGATTTATGTGGACCAGGATTTCAGCCCCGCCGCCAAGGCCCGCGCCAAGCAAATGGTGGAAAACATGCGCATGGCCTACGCCGAGCGCATTCAGGCCACCGAGTGGATGAGCGCCGCCACCAAGGCCGAAGCCCTCAAAAAGCTCAACGCCTTCGTGGTGAAGATTGGCTACCCCGACAAGTGGAAGGACTACTCCAAGCTGAGCATTGGCCGCGAAAGCGCGATGAACAACCTGTTCGCCGTGTCGGAATTCAACACCTACGACAACCTGGGCCACTTCGGCCAGCCCGTCGACCGCGCGGTGTGGGGCATGACGCCGCCCACCGTGAATGCCTACTACAACCCGAGCCTGAACGAAATCGTGTTTCCGGCCGGCATTCTGCAGGCCCCGTTCTACGACCCCAAGGCGGATGACGCGGTGAACTACGGCGGCATTGGCGCGGTAATTGGCCACGAGATGACCCACGGCTTCGACGACCAGGGCCGCAAAGTGGACTCGGAGGGCAACCTGCGCGACTGGTGGACCAAGGAAGACGGCGAGAAATTCACGGCCAAAGCCGATGTGGTGGGCAAGCAGTATGATGGCTTCATGCCCCTCGACTCGCTGCACGTGAACGGCAAGCTGACGATGGGCGAGAACCTGGCCGACCTCGGCGGCCTCACCATTGCCTACGCCGCCTTCATGAAAACCCCCCAGGCCAAGGCCGGCAAGCTGATTGACGGCTTCACGCCCGAGCAGCGCTTCTTCCTGAGCTGGGCGCAAATCTGGCGTATCAACCAGCGCCCCGAGACCACCCGCCAGCTCGTGCAAACCGACCCGCACTCGCCCGGCCAGTTCCGCACCATCGGGCCGCTGCAGAACTTTCCGGAGTTCCACAAGGCCTTCAGCTGCAAGGATGGCGACAAAATGGTGCGCCCCACCACCGCCCGCGCCAAAATTTGGTAAGCTGTTTGCTTGGGGTAATCTGAACCACGAGTGAGAAATTGTTCTCCCTCCCGGTACGAAAAGGCTCGTCTCCCCTGGAGACGGGCTTTTTTACTGTTGGGGGCGGTAGAATTGGGGGAGCACATGTACCGGTCCGACCGGTCGTCGTTGGCAGCCGCCCGCAACAATGCTAACCGGTCGGACCGCCTGGGGCGGTCGGACCGGAGCAGGCGCAATCCAGGCCGGCTCCTTACTTCACCACTTCCACCTTCATCTTGATATCCTCCACCGGCCATTTATCCGATTCAACGGGCTGATTGTCAATTTTATCCACCACGTCCTGGCCTTCGATGACTTCACCGAAAACCGTGTACTGGCCATCGAGCGAGGGAACGCCGCCGGTTTTGGCGTAGGCCTGCGTCTGGGCGGGCGTGAGCCGGCGGCCGGCCATGGCCTGCGACTGGTTGGGGGCTAGCTTCTCGCCCACCACGAAGTAGAAATCGGTGTTGGAGGACAGGCGGCCGGGGTTCTGCTCGTCGTCGTAGCGGGCCATGCCCAGCGCGCCCTTGTGGTGGAAGTGCGCGGCCGAAATTTCCGGCGGCAGGCGGTAGCGCTTCAGCCGGATGGTGCGTGCGCCGTAGGTCTGGCCGCCCTGCACGGCAAAGTCCTTCACCACCCGGTTGAACATGGTTTCATCGAACACGCCCTTGCGGGCCAGCAGCAGGAAATTGGCCCGGTGAATGGGGGTGTCGTCGTACAGCCGCACCCGAATATTGCCCAGGCGCGTCTTTATTAGCACTTCCGAGCCGGGATACTGGCGGCCGTAGGCCAGCAGCGCGGCCGGCGCGGCGCTGTCGGTGAGGGTGGCCAAGTCGGGGCCAGGCACCGCGGGCCGGGTGGCGGCGGGCGCGGTGGCGGGGGGCGTCTGGTTGCAGGCGGCCAGTAGGGCCAAGCCCAACAGCAACGGGCCGGCAGCGGCGAAAAATCGCATGGTAGTTGGGTTAGAGGTAGATAATTCGGCGCGCTCAAAAGGTAAAAGTGAAGCGTTAAAAGTTAAAACGCCCTTTCGTTTGGGCCTTAACTTTTAACGCTTCACTTTTACCTTTTTCCAGCCGCGGGCTACTCGTCGGTTTTCTCCTTGATTTTCTGCGCGCCGCTCCGGCCCTTGGTTTTCACTTTCAGCTTATCGAAGCCGGGCGCGTCCTCCTCGGCGGCAGCGGGGGCGGGCTTGTCGGCGTTGTCGGCGGGGGCGGGCGAATCGCCCATGTCGCGGGCCGACTTGATGGTTTCGACGGTTTCCACCTTCTTGGTTTTTTGCTGAGCCAGCAGCAGCTGGTCCTGCGCGAGGGTGTTTTTCTTCCAGGCGGCCAGCTCGGTGGCGAGTTTTTCCTTTTCGGCGGCAGTGGCCTTGCCGCGGTGCATCAGGGCGTTGAGGTCGGGCTTGCCGCCATCCTGCCAGGCCGTGAGCCAGAGCGACGACACCAGGTTGGGCGCGGCGCGCAGGCGGTAGTCGACCATACCG
>JALYUH010000020.1 GCA_030853985.1 Bacteroidota bacterium
ACGCGGGCCGGCAAATCGACGCGGGCCGTGATGAGCTGGCCATCGAAGCATTCGATGACGCGCAGCGTGGCCGATTCCTTGGTGGTGGGCAGCTGAAAATCGGCCGCCGTCACGGGCTGGGCGTGGAAATTGTTGACCACGGCAATGGGGGCGGCGGGCAGCAGCGACTGGCCATTTTCGGCCACCAGCGCGCCATCGAGGTAGGTTTGCTGCACCTCGAAATTCACCAGGTCTTTCACTACAATAAAGTCGGCCGGGTCGCCTTCGGCCAGCAGGCCCACGGGCAAATTGTAGTGCTTCACGGGGTTGATGCAGGCTACGCGCAGCACCTGAAACACGTCGTGGCCCAGCGCCACGGCCCGCTGCACCAGTTGGTTGATGTGGCCGAGAATGAGCGTATCGGGGTGCTTGTCGTCGGAGCAGAACATCAGGTTGGCGTAGTGTTCGGGCATGAGCTCGATGAGGGCATCGAAGTTGCGGGCCGCCGAGCCTTCGCGAATCAGGATTTTCATGCCCACGGCCAGCTTGTCGCGGGCTTCGGCGGCCGTGAAGCACTCGTGGTCGGTGCTGATGCCGGCGCTGGCGTAGTGGGCGGCGTCGTCGCCGCGCAGGCCGGGGGCGTGGCCATCCACGGGCCGGCCGGCGGCGTGGGCCAGGGCAATTTTGGCCATCACGTCGCTATCGCGGTGCAGCACACCGGGCCAGTTCATCATCTCGGCCAAGTAGCCGATTTTGGGGTTTTCGAACAGCTTTTTGATGTCGGCCACCGTGATTTCGGCCCCGGCTGTTTCGAATGGCGTGGCCGGCACGCAGCTCGGCGCGCCGAAGCAGAACTTGAACGGCGAATGCGCCGCGTTTTCGAGCATGAACTCCACGCCGGCCACGCCCAGCACGTTGCCGATTTCGTGCGGGTCGCTCACGGTGGCCACTGTGCCGTGGGCCACGGCCAGGCGAGCAAACTCGGTGGGCACCAGCAGCGAGCTTTCCACGTGCACGTGAGCGTCCACGAAGCCGGGCAGGGCGTAGGGCAGCGTGGGGTCGACCTCAGCCCCGGCGATGGGCGCGATGTGGGCAATGCGGCCGCCCGCCACGGAAATAATGGCGGGCTGAATGGAACGGGAAAAAACGTCGACGACGTTGGCGGTAAGCAAGAAATCAGCGGACATAGACAAGGGAAAAGAGGCGCGACTTTCCGGACTCCAGCCGGCTTTGCGCCAGCAAAGAACCTTATATTTGACAAAAAACCGTTTCCGGTGAAAAAGAACCTGGCCCTTTTGCTCCTTGTACTGCCGCTGCTGCTGGCCGAGGGCGGCTGCGCGCGGCGCACTACGCAACAGAAAAAAACTGCGTGGTACAAGCACCACAGCGGCGGCAAGGCGGTACCCTGTCCCTGCGAACGCTAAGGCCGCTGGCTGCAAAGCCCACCGCCCGGCAAATAGGGTATCGGAGGCCGTGCCAGGCCACCATTGGCCGCTCAGCGGGCTTCCAAATTATGCGAAAATCTTTCCTTTCCGCCGCACTATTGATGCTGGTGCTGCTAAGCTTCGGCAGCGCTGCGCAGGTGCCGCTGCGGCAGCCGCGGCCGTCGGCCGCCACGGGGGAGGGGAGCGCCTCCGCCATCCGGCCCGCCACCTATTCCCTCGCGCCCGTGCCGCGCTACGTGGGCAGCGGCCACCCCGGCAGCTACCGGCTGGCCGACGGCATCTGGCACACGGCCGATATTGGCCCGACCGGCCAGGCCGACCGCGTGCTGATGCGCCCCGAGGGAATAGCCGATTTCGTCCTGTTTCTGCCCCACGAAATAGCTGCTTATGCCGTGCAGGGCGACACGTTTGTGACGTTGCCGCCTTTTGTGCGCCGGCGGCACCGTCAGCTGGTGCCCACCGCCTTTGCGCACCGCACCTACCACGATGGCGGCTACGAGGTGTTGCTGTACGACGGTACCCCGCCCACCAGCAGCCGCTACGCCGCGCCAACCGCGCCGACCCTGCTGCCGCTGGCCCCCGTCGATGCCCCCGTGGCACGCCACGACAACTCCGACTTGTTCAACAGCATTTTCAGCCCCAGAACGTACTATAGCGTGTTTTTGCGCCACGATGGCATCGTGCAGGAGCTGCCCGTGCAGCGTGCCGCCTACCATCGCCTGATGCTGAGCCTGTTGGCCGACGACCCAATTGTGTGCGCGCAGCTGCGGGCCGCGCCGCGCATGTCGTGTTGGGCGGTTTCGGAGCTGCTCACGGCCTACGTCGCCCATCAGCGCGAAGCCCGGCTGCGGGCGCAGCGGTAGGCCGGCTACCCGGCGCAATGGCGGCCGCTTGCAGGGGCAACCCGGGTTGGTCTGGCGGGCCGGCTTTGGCTATGGCGGCTCCGGCCGTTACTTTGCAGCATGTCTGATATCGCCCAGCCCACGCCCCTCGATTCCATTAATGCCGCCGCCGAGCAGGTGCGGCAGCAGCTCCAGCTCACCGCCTTCGATGCCGAAGGCGTGGCGCACCTGGCCAACTTCATTCGGGCCCAGCGCGGGCAGTTGCCGGCCGATGAGCGGCCGGGCGTGGTGCTGGCGCTGGGCTGCTTTCTGGGGCAGTGCCTGGTGCAGGTGTACGGGGCCGAATGGGCCGCCGGCAAGGACGGCAGCACCGGCGTGGGGCTAGTCGGTCGATTTTTTTTTAATCCCTTTCATTTGGTCGATGCGCAACTGAATGAGGGAGAAAGCGCGTCCGTGGCGGCCTTCTTTGCCTCCGTTCCCCAGCGCTTGAAAGCGCCGGTTGCCGCTCGTAAGGGTTGGATTTCGTAATCTTGCGGGGCCAATGGGCCGCCCGCGTCGTTATGAAACAACTCGTTATCGCCATTGACGGCTATTCTTCCTGCGGTAAAAGCACCACGGCCAAGGCTGTGGCCGCCGAGCTGCGCTACGCCTATGTCGACACCGGGGCCATGTACCGGGGCATTACCCTGTTCCTGCTGGAGCAGGGCATCACCTTCGACGATATGGCCGGCATCGAGCAGGCTCTGCGCGACATTAGCATTAGCTTCCGCCGCCACCGCCGCACCGGCCGCAACGAGTTGTTCCTGAACGGCGCGAACCGCGAGGACGACATCCGCCAAATGCGCATTTCCAACTCCGTGAGTGAGGTTTCTGTTATTCCGATGGTGCGCCACGCCATGGTTGCCCAGCAGCAGCGCATGGGCCGCAAGCGCGGCGTGGTGATGGACGGCCGCGACATCGGCACCACCGTTTTCCCCGACGCGGAAGTGAAAATATTTATGACGGCCGAAGTGGAGCTGCGCGCCCAGCGCCGCCAGGACGAGCTGGCCGCGAAGGGCGAGATGGTGCCACTCGAAGCCATCATCGAGAACCTGCGCAAGCGCGACCACCTCGACTCGACCCGCGCCGAAAGCCCCCTGCGCCGCGCCGCTGATGCCGTGCTGCTCGATACCACGCACATCACGATTTCGGAACAGGTTGATTTTGTGCTGGATAGAGTTTCGTCGGCATTGTTTACGGCCGGTTGGGAGTAGCGATTAAAGGTGCGGGTGATGCCAGCGCGCGTCTGCGACGCGTGCCGACGGGGTTCGAGCCGGTGGCTCGGGCCGTGGTTGCGATTGGGGCCGTTTGTGGTATCCGCGCTATCGGTTTGTGATGAAGCTTGGCAGAAGCTCGATGTCCAAGCCACCGACTCGCAGCCAGCCGGCACGCGCCAGCAACTGGGCGGGCCCGGTATTTGGGGAGCTCCAGCCTCCCCCGGCTGGTAGCATTTGGTAGGCAGAATTCCATGGGTGAGAAATCCGCAAAACCGGTCCGTTCAGCTGCCGCCCGCCGAGCGGGCCGGGAGGCCCACCCGTAATCGGCACGGGGCTGGAACTCCGCGCCAGGCACGCCCTCGCCACTATCCCCCGCCCGCCTGCCGTACCTTTGCCCTCCGGCGAACTCCTCGCCGCCGCAGTGATGTTAAAGACCCAGCATGAAGGTCACGATTGATAAGAATTCCGGCTACTGCTTCGGCGTAGAATTCGCCATTCAGATGGCGGAGGATGAGTTGGCGAACGGGAAAAGCCTGTACTGCCTCGGCGATATTGTGCACAACCGCATGGAAGTGGAGCGCCTGCACCAGCAGGGCCTGCGCATCATCGACCGCGAGCAGCTGGCCGAATTGCACGACTGCAAAGTGCTCATCCGGGCGCACGGCGAGCCGCCCGAAACCTACCAGCTGGCCCTGCAAAACAACCTGGAGCTGATTGACGCCAGCTGCCCGGTGGTGCTAAAGCTGCAAAACCGCGTGAAGCACGCCTTCGACCTAAGCCAGCGGCAGGCTGGCCAGATTGTGATATATGGCCAGCCCGGCCACGCCGAAGTCGCTGGCCTCACGGGCCAGACCGGCAACCGCGCCCTCATCGTGATGAACGAAGCCGACCTCGACCAGGTTGATTTCGCCCGCCCCGTCACGCTCTTCAGCCAAACCACCAAAAGCACGGCCGGCTTCTACAAGATGAAGGCCCTGATGGAGGCCCGCATTCAGGCCGCCGGCGGCACGCTCGATAGCTTCGACGCCAACGACAGCATCTGCCGGCAGGTGAGCAACCGCGAGCCCGCCCTGGCCCGTTTCGCCACCGAGCACGACGTTGTGCTCTTCGTGAGCGGCCGCAAAAGCTCCAACGGCAAAGCCCTGTTCTCGGTCGTGAATGGCGTGAACCCGCGCAGCTACTTCATCGAAAACGCCGAAGAGGTGCAGCAGGAGTGGCTGGCCGGGGTCGAAACCGTCGGCATCTGCGGAGCCACCAGCACCCCCCTGTGGCTGATGCAGCAAGTGGCCGAGCGCGTGGAAGGCGTGGGCGAACCAGCGTAAGCGGGGCTGGCGCGCGTCTGTGTGCCCTACCGCACCCGGCGCGGCCGCCGACGCTGGAGCAGCCGCCGATACACGCGCAGCAGGGTGGGTTGCGGCGTGCCGGCCAGAAACAGCGTTTGCACGGCCAGGTGGGTGAGTTCGGTGCGTAGCACGCCGTGCACCACGTACTTGCGGGCCGAGGTGACCACGCTTTGCGGCATCACCACGAAGCGGGCCTGGTGCTTGATGCGGATGGGCAGGTCCACGTCCTCCATCAGCAGCATTTGCTCGTTGAAGCCGCCTAATTGGTCAAAAAGCATCTTTTCGACGAACAGGCTTTGGTCGCCGAACTGGAAGGCGGGCGCATTGAAGCGCGAGCACCAGCCGCTGAAGAGCAGTACCGGGTGGCGCACATCGAATTTCAGGCGGAAGCAGCCGCTACGGTAGCCCCGCGCCCGGTAGCGCCGGATAAGCTGCCCGAAACCAGTGGGCGGCAGCGTATCGGCGTGCAGGAAGTAGAGGATGGAACCGTGGGCGTGCCGTGCCCCGAAGTTGAGCTGCGCCGCCCGGCCGGGCCGGGGCGCGGGCAGGGCACGCGCGCCGTGGGCGGTGGCCAGCGCCAGGGTGGCATCGGTGCTGCCG
>JALYUH010000022.1 GCA_030853985.1 Bacteroidota bacterium
GATAAATGGCTGAATGAGCAGTTTTGCTCCGCCTCTCATTCACTCATTTACCCATTCACTCATTCACCCATTGACTATGTACGCCCTCGTTACCGGCGCTTCGCGCGGCATTGGCCGGGCCATTGCCCTTCGGCTGGCCCAGCGCGGCTACGACCTGCTGCTCGTGGCCCGCTCCGAAGACCAGCTCACGGCCCTGGCCCAGGAAATCGGCACGAAGTACCAGCACCAGGCCAAAGTGCTGGCCCTCGACCTGGCCGCGCCCGCTGCCGCCGCCGCCGTGGCCGCCTGGGCCACCCAGCAAACCAGCCAGCTGGCCGTGCTCGTGAACAACGCCGGCTACGGCCTCTGGGGCCGCTTCGAGCAGCTCAGCCTGGCCGAGCAGCAGAACATGCTGCAGCTGAACATGCACCTGCCGGTGGCCCTCACCCACGCGCTGCTGCCCGCCCTGCGCAAAGTGCCCAAAGCCTACATCCTGAACGTAGCCAGCACCGCCGCCTACCAGGCCGTGCCCTCGCTCACGCTGTATGCCGCCAGCAAGGCCTTTTTGCTGAGCTTCAGCCGCGGCCTGCGCTACGAGCTGAAGGGCAGCGGCGTTTCGGTGAGCTGCCTGAGTCCCGGGGCCACCACCACCAGCTTCGCCGACCGCGCCGGCATGGGGCCCGAGCTGCAGGCCACCGCCAATAAAGTGTCGATGACGGCCGAGGCCGTGGCCGAAACCGCCGTGGCCGGCCTGCTGGCCGGCGAAGCCGAAATCATCCCCGGCGTGCTCAACAAGGTGTCGGCGGGCCTCACCAGCCTGGTGCCCAAAGGCATTGTGGAAAAAATCGCGGCCGGGATTTACGAAAAGTATTTGTAGCGTGGACGCTGCGAGTGCACGTATGATAAGACTCGTTCAGCTTTCATCCGAGCGCGGCGCGGACCAAAAGTTCGCGCTACTGCCGGCAAATGCGCCCGGCCAGCCAGTAGGCGGCCCCGGCGAAAAAGGGCGCGGCCAGCACGTCGTAGGAATAATGCACGCGCTGCACCAGCACCAGCAGGCCTACGGCTACCGTGGCCAGGCCCAGCGCCCAGCGCCAGCCGCGGCCCCGGCCCACGAGGGTTAGCAGCGTCATGGTGGCGGTGTGGCCCGAGAAAAACAAGTCGCGCACGATGGGCTGGGTGGTTACTTCGAAGATGCGGTCCATCACCGGGTCGTGCAGCAGCACCAGCGTGGCGGGCGGCTCCAGGGGCAGCAGCCACAGCGTGGCCATGCGCAGCAGCTGCAGCAGGTAGTAGGCCCACAGCGCCTGTAGCAGCCGCTGCGGCCGGGGCAGCAAGTATATCAGCGTAGCCGCGATGGCCCCGTAGATGAGCGTGAAAATGAGGGTGGAGTGGTCCTGCACCGGTAGCAGCGCCAGCAGCGGGTCGGCCAGCCGCTGGCCCGGCCGGGCCTGCACAAAGCGGTAGAACCCCGGCACCACCGGCAGCAGCCCCAGCAGCAAAACCACCACCAACCCCAGTCGCACCCGGAAGCCCCGCCGGGCCCAGGCCGCCGGCCAGGTGCGCTGGCCAGGCGGCAGGGCCGGGGCGTGCGTGTCGGAGGCTGGGGTCGGAGTTAAAATAGGAGCCACAATAAACCGGGGAGTTGAATAATGCGCTGATAGCGAAATAGCGCGCAAAAATACCTCATCGGCTGAACAATAGCGCCCGGCCGGGTACTATTGGCGTAACATTGCCCACCGGCCCGCCCCGCCGCTTTACGTTTTCACTTTCTGTTCTTCACGCTATGCACTTTTTACGCCGCGTTTTGCCGGCCGGCTTCGGGCTGGCCCTGGCCGCCACTACTGCCGCCCCCGCCCAAAACACCGCCCTCGATGCCCGCATTGCCCAGCTGGCGGCGCAGGAAGAAAGCAAAGTCATTGCCTGGCGGCGCGACATTCACGAGCACCCCGAGCTGGGCAACCTCGAAACCCGCACCGCCGGCATCATCGCTGCCCACCTCAAAAAGCTGGGCTTTGAAGTGCAGACCGGCGTGGCCCGCACTGGGGTGGTGGGCATTTTGCGCGGCGGCAA
>JALYUH010000028.1 GCA_030853985.1 Bacteroidota bacterium
GCTTTAACGCAAGCCCCCCGGCAATGGCTGAAAACCCGCCTTAATGGCAACGCGGCTTCGGCAATTGCCGGCCCGGCCCAGCCCTGGTTTGGGCCGGGCCGGCGCGCTACATCGTGTACTTCCGGCCTTTATTCTGCTGCTGCAGGTAGGCCATCAGGGGCTGGAAGTAGGCGACCATGGCGCGGGCCGAAAGGTCTTCGCCGGTTTTCTCCTTCAGCACCACGCGCCAGTCGCGGCTGGCGCCGGGCCGCATGATGTCGCGCAGGAAATCGCCGACCTCTTTGTGGCCGTAGTAGTTGGTGGCGTGCGGGTCCTGGTGCAGGATTTTGCGGGCAATGTGGTCGTGCAGCTGGAACAGAATGACGTAGCTCAGGGCGTAGTCGTAGTACTGGGCGGGGTCGTCGTTGATGTGGGTTTTGGTGGCCGGGTCGAGGTAGTTTTCGCCGCGCGGGGTGGGTGGCACCATGCCCTGGTACTGCTTGCACAGCGCCCACCACCGGGCGTTCAGCTGGTCGGCGGGCAGCTTATCGGCATAAAAGCTGTTTTCCCACTCGCTCATCACGCCCGAGGCGAAGGGGATGAACGGCACGTAGCTCAGCGCTTCCTTGAGGAGCTGCTGGGTCTGGTCGGTGGGGGTTTTGGCGTCAATCAGGCCCAGGCCCACCAAAAAAGGCTTCTGCTTGGCGGCCAGGCCTATCATCGAGCCGATGGCCTCGTGGTAGGCACGGTTGGCGCCCTGGCGCAGCAGCGGCGGCACCTCGGGGTTGAAGTAGCTTTGGTAGTAGAAAATGTGGCCGAGCTCGTGATGGGCGGTTTCGTACCACTCGGTATTGGCCTCCACGCTCATCAGGCTGCGCAGGTCGTTGTTCAGGTCCATGTGCCAGGCCGAGGCGTGGTTGTTCTTCTTGTAGGTCGCGCCCTTGGGCAGCGGATAGAGGCTGCTTTTCTCCCAGAACGAGGCCGGCAGGGCCGAAAACCCCAGGCTCTGGTAGAACCGCTCGCCCTGCTTCACCTGCCACTCCGCGCCTTTTTTGGCCAGCACGGCGTCGAGGTTTAGGCCCTTCACTTCTACCATCGAGCCCCAGTCCTGGCCCCAGCGGTTGGGCAGCCAGTGGGCGGGCAGGTAGTCGGGCACCTGCTTCACGCCGTATTTTTTGGCCAGCTCGTAGCGGGCGTAGGTGTGCAGCTCGCGGTAGAGCGGCCGTAGCTCGGTGTTGATTTTGCGCACCAGCGCCATCATTTCATCGCGCGTCAGGCCGTAGTCGCTGGCCTGGTAGGCGAAGTAGTCGGGGTAGCCGAGGGCCTGCACGGTCTGGTTGCGCAGGTCGCGCAAGTTCAGCAGGCCGTCCTTCAGCGTGGGGCCGATGGCCTTGCTGGCCTCCCACACCTGCTGGCGCTTGGCGGGGCTGGTTTCCTTCCGCAGCAGCTCATCGAGGTCGTTGGTCGTCACCGACTTGCCGGCGTACTTATACTCGAACCCATACAGCTTTTCCGTCTGTACCGCTTCGGCTTTGATGCGGGCCTTCACCACGTCGGCCACCGTTTGGGGGTTGTTGGCGGCGTTATAAAGGGCAGTTTCGAGCTGTTTCACCTGCAAGCCATTCAACTCGTCGCGGTGCGCGAGCAGGTCGCGCAGCTGCTGAATATTAGCGGCGCTGCCCGTGAAGGCGGCCATGCGCTGGTTGGCGCGGGTGGTGGCCCCGGCGTTGGCCGTGTCGCCGGGCACGATGTGCGTGTTCGAGCGCCACTCCGCCTCGCTCGAAGCCGTGTACAGCCGCACGTACTGCGCGTTGTAGTCGCGCAGAAACTCGTCGGCCAGCGCGCCGTAGTCGATGTGGGCCGGCTGGGCGGGCGGCGGTGGGGGCGTTTCGGCCGTCGTGGGCTTGGCGGCCGACTGCCCCGCCGGAGTTTGCGCAGTAGAAGCGCAGGCGGTGAGCAGGGCGGCGGCGGCGAGCGGGAGCAAGTGCTTTTTCATGGGGCAAAGTAACGTAGCGCAATGGTTTGCCAAGTTAAGAGCGGTTTCTGCCGGCCTACAATCAGCCTAAAATAGCGAAACCTCTTTTAACCTGGCGAAACCGCGCGCACCAGGTGGCACTCTATATACTGGCGCCCGCTGCCACACGGGCAGGGTGAGTTGCGGCCGAACTGGCGGTGGCCGCGCATCGTCTTCAGCCACTGGCGCGGGTCGGCGCGCAGGCTCAAAATTTGCTTTTTAGGATTCTGGTGGAAGGCCTGGGTCAACAAGTCGTAGAGTTCGGGGTGATGCTCCTGCAGCTTCTCGGGCTTCTCAAAGAAATACTCCGTGACCACGGCGAAAAACTCGGCCTCGTTGGTGGCGGCGTAAGGATTGATTTCAGAATTCCCCTTCCGAATAGCCGCGATTTCGCGGTGCAGCAGGGCCGTCCAGGGTTGCAGCAGCGCGGGCGGCAGGGGGGCTTGGGGCACGCCGTCAATCACGCCGTCGGCCTCATCCAGCAAGTGCCCAAACTCGTGGATGCCCACGTTCTGCCGGTCGGTCGCATCCCGAAAGCCCTGCTCCAGCGAGGCCTTCGACAGGCGCATGTAGTGTTGGTTTTGGAAGCCCTGCACCGAGCCCAGCAGCGTGCCCTGCAAAGGTTTTACTGCTTGGTTGGGCGCGTCGGGCAGCGTCCAGGCATCGGGCACGATGAGCACCTCGCCCAAGTTGGCGTACTGCCAGTTGGGGAAGCCCCAGGTCGGAATCAGGGCCGAAGCAGCCACCAGCAGGCGGGTGGTGTCGTCCACCTCGGTTTGCACGCCGGTGATGCGCGTGCGGGCCAGAAACACCTGCGTCTGCCGCTCGAAACGGGCTTTCTCGGGTTCGGCCAGGGCCCGGTAAAAGGCCACGCGCCCGGCCAGAATGGCGCGCCACGCCGGCGGAAAAGGCTGGGCCAGCGCCGCCGTGATGCGGCGCGAGTCGGCCGTAATGTACTGATAAAAGGCGTACAGAATGGCGGCCAGCACGGCCAGCGACAGGATGTAGGGCATGGCCCGGTAGTACGGCCGGGGGCCGGCGGAGTTGGGCTAGCGGGCCTGGGGAGCCGGCTGGTCGTGGTTGCGGCCCAGGCGGTAGGCCAGGCTGCCCCGCACCACGAACCGCCCTCCGGTAACAAAAAACGAGTGTACATCGGCAGCTACGCTCACGCGGTTCAATCGCCAGCCGGCCGTTAGGGCTGGCAGTAGTGGGACAGGTGGATAAGTCAAGTCGTACCAGTAGAGCAGGAATGGCGGGCCTGACTGGAAGCTGCCCTTCATGTTCCACAGCGAGTTCAACTCGTAGCTCAGGCCCAGTAACAACTGTTGCTCGCGCGGCAACCGAATAAAATAGCGCACCCCAATGCGGGCCGTGCTCATCAGGGCCTGGTACCGATAGGTGGAGACAACAACAGCTAATTCTTCGTGGGTACAGCCCGCACAGCGCGGGTCGGGTGTGGTGGTCACAACCGTTACAAAACGCGAAAGCTGGTTGTGGAAATTACCCAGGCTTATTTCCCCATACAAGGCGGTTCGTCGGCTGGGCAGCAGCACCTCGGCGTATAGCCCGCCGAAAGGACGGACCGCGCAATCAGTGCAGCCAGTAAAGTTGATATTGTCGTTCTCGAGGTGATTGTAGCGCGCTCCGGCCAGCACCCCACCCTGCACCGCTACCCGGCGGCGTGGGGCCGCTACTTCCAGCCACGACCGGCCCGCCTGCCCGGCCGGGCTACAGGCCTGGTTGTAGGCCTGTACCACCGCCCCTAGTGCCGCCGCCGTGAACGCGGCCTTCTCGGCTGCCCGGCCGGCCGCCGGGCAATCGACCAGGTACAGGACCAATTGGCTGCGGTAGTTGTTGCCGTCGGCTATCGCCCAGCCGCCGTTTCTGGTCTGGCGCATGTATTGCCGCGTGCACAGGTCGAGCGCGGGCTGGCCGGGGCGTTGCAGCAGCAGGTGCAGGCTGCCGGGCCGCACCACCCGCAGCAGCGTCAGTGGCCCTTCAACCAGCACCTCGGCCAGCAGCGAATCGACTTTGACATGGATGGCGTAGCCGTTCTGCAGCGCTTCCAGCCGGGTGTCGGCAGCATGGTCGATGGGCAGGGCTGCGTAGCGAAAATACCGGCCGTTGCTGAAGAAGACTGCCCGGAGCTGGCGGGGCTTCAGCGTTTCGACTGCGGCCGCCGGGCCTGTCCGGAAACGAATAAAGGCCGGGGGCTCCACCCAAAAGCCATTCTCGATTTCGCCGCGCAGCGTGTCGCCGGTGCTGCGCACCAGCAGGCCGGGCTCAAAAGCTTGGGCGCGGGAGAGCAGGGAAGCCAGTAGTAGGGCCGGCAGGACGAAAAGTAGCGGTAGCTTCATCCGAGATAATTGGGTAAAAATCCGGTGTTAAAGTAACGGCAAATGCGCCGCCAGCTTCTCCCGCAGCAAGGCAATCAGCCGCGCATCGCCAAAGGGGTATTTGTCGGGAATGCGTAGCGTGACCACGGTTTTGCCGTGCAGCTCGCCGCCGAATTTCTCGTGCAGGCGGTCGGCGTGGCGGCGCTCCATCACGAAAATAATTTCGGCCCAGCCCAGGTGGCCAGCCGCCACGCGTACCCGCGCCCCCGGCTCGGTGCCGGCCGAACGCGCCTCGTAGTGCGGGTGGCCATCAAAAAGCCGCTCGGCGGTGAGGCTGCGCCACTTGTTCTGGCTGCAGATGAAGAGGAGACGAGCGGGCAAAGGAACGTAGTAAGAGGCCGGATAGTGAAAGCACGTCATGCCGAGCGCAGCCGAGGCATCTCGCGTGGAGCAGTAACTCAATTGATTGGATTACTACCCCGAGCGAGATGC
>JALYUH010000193.1 GCA_030853985.1 Bacteroidota bacterium
ACTACCAGTACCTGGGCCTGTGCGACCACAGCCAGGCCGCCCACTACGCCAACGGCCTGAGCGTGGAGCGCGTGCGCCAGCAGCACCAGGAAATCGACCAGCTGAACGCCGAGCTGGCCCCGTTCCGCATTTTCAAGGGCATCGAAAGCGACATCCTCGGCGACGGCTCGCTCGACTACCCCAGCGACGTGCTGGCCAGCTTCGATTTCATCGTGGCCTCGGTGCATTCCAACCTGAAAATGGACGAGGCCAAGGCCACCAACCGCCTGCTGCGCGCCATCGAAAACCCCTATACCACCATGCTGGGCCACCCCACCGGCCGCCTGCTGCTGCGCCGCCAGGGCTACCCCATCAACTACAAAGCCGTGATTGACGCCTGCGCCCAGCACCAGGTCATCATCGAAATCAACGCCAACCCCTGGCGCCTCGACCTCGACTGGCGCTGGGTACGCTACGCCCTCGACCAGGGCGTACCCCTCAGCATCAACCCCGATGCCCACCACACCAACGGCTACGAAGACATGCGCTACGGCGTGCTCATGGGCCGCAAAGGCCACCTAACCAAGGATATGACGTTCAACGCCAAATCGGTGGAGGAAGTGGCGGCCTATTTTGAGGCCCGCAAAGCCAACATCACGGCGCCGCTGGAGTATAAAAAGTCGTTGTTCGAGTAGCCGTTTCCAGCTGTTAGCTACCAGCTGTTGGCCGTCAGCCTGCATCGGAGGGCTAACGGCTAATAGCTGACAGCTAGTAGCTAAAGATGAAAATTCTCGTTCTCCGCTTTTCCTCCATTGGCGACATCGTCCTGACCACGCCGGTAGTGCGGATGCTGGCGCAGCAGGTGCCGGGCGCGGTGGTGCATTTCGCCACCAAGCCCGGCTACCGCAGCCTGCTCGAAGCCAACCCGTACGTGGCCAAAGTGCATTGCCTCACGGGCAGCTTGGGCGCGCTGGTGCAGGTGCTGAAAGCCGAGCAGTTCGACTACATCGTGGACCTGCACAACAACCTGCGCACCCGGCTCATAAAGCTGCAGCTGGGGGTGAAATCCAGCAGCTTCGACAAGCTGAACTGGCAGAAGTGGCTGTTGGTCAATTTTAAGATTGATATGCTGCCGCGCGTGCACATCGTACAGCGCTATCTGGCCGCGGCGGCCGCCCTGGGCATCAAAGATGACGGCCGCGGCCTTGATTATTTCATCCCGCCGGGCCAGGAAATTGACCTGGCCACGCTGCCCGCTGGCTTCCAGCGCGGCTATGTGGCGATGGCCATCGGCGCGCAGCACGCGACCAAACGCCTGCCCGTAGAGAAGCTGATAGAGCTGTGTGCCCGCCTGACCCCGCGCCCCGTGGTGCTGCTGGGCGGCCCCGAGGACGAAAGCATCGGCCACGTCATCGAAGAAGCTTTTGCGGCGCGGGTTGCCGTGGCCCAGTCGGCCGCTTCCGTGCCCGACAGCCCGTATTACTTTCCCAAAAACGCGCCGAGTGCGTCCCCCGCCCAGCCGCTGATTCACAACGGCTGCGGGCGATATTCACTGCACCAGTCGGCCTCGTTGCTGCGGCAGGCCAGCTTTGTGGTCAGCCACGACACCGGCCTGATGCACATCGCGGCGGCTTTCGGCAAGGAGGTTTTCAGCGTGTGGGGCAATACCGTGCCCGCCTTCGGCATGTACCCCTACAAAACCGAGTTCAAGGTGCTGGAAGTGCCGGGCCTGAGTTGCCGCCCGTGCTCCAAAATTGGCTTTGATAAGTGCCCCCAGGGTCATTTCAAGTGCATGCGCGAGCAAAACCTGAACCTGGAATTGCCGCCGGCCCGCGACGGGCGCTAACTTGGGGCAGCATCGTTAACCCCCGCCGCCATGTCCGAATCCGAGCCCTGCCAGCACCTCACTGCCCTCACCAAGCTCAAAACCGCCGCTGAGCCCGCCTGCCCCGAGTGCGTGGCCCTCGGCGATGCCTGGGTGCACCTGCGCGTATGCCAGCAGTGCGGCCACGTGGGCTGCTGCGACTCGTCCAAGAACAAGCACGCTACCAAACACTACCGCGCCAGCCAGCACCCGGTCGTGTCCTCGGCCGAGCCCGGCGAAAAGTGGCTCTGGTGCTATGTGGACGAGGAAATGGCAGAGTATTAGGCCATGAAAATGCTGTGGTGCTGGCGCTGCCAGCGGGAAATTCCCATGCTGGAAGACAAGGAGCTCGCCTTGGTGAACCAGGCACGAGCAGAAGGAATGGCGTTGGTTGAAGCGGCGGCGCAACGACGGGGCACGACCATTGTTCCGATGCAGCTAACCGGCGTAGCCAGCCGGTTACAGCCCATGCTGGAGATGTATAAGCTTCTCACGGGCTTCGAAGAAACCAATCCCAATGCCGTTATGCATCACGCGGTACACTTGTACGGCCCACCTTGCCCGCAATGTCATAAGCCGCTACGTACGTCGGAAGCCCGCTTTTGCGCCGCTTGCGGATTCGGTCAGGACGACATTACGGCTACTTCGATACCGTTACCACTGCGGCAGCCAGACCTTTTCAGGAAATAACAAAATGAAAGCCCCGACCCTAATTCAGAGTCGGGGCTTTTTATATTTCAGGGCTTTCTGAATCGGAAGGGCGGATTAGCTACGCTGACCTTCGGTTGCCGCGTTCCACTGCGCTCCCCTTCGCAATAAAAATTTACCCAATCATCCCAAAACCGCAATAGCTGTGCAGCACCGCCGGCAGCTTGATGCCCTCCGGCGTCTGGTTGTTCTCCAGTAGCGCGGCTACGATGCGGGGCAGCGCCAGCGCCGAACCGTTGAGCGTGTGCAGCAGCTGGGTTTTGCCCTCTACTTTGTAGCGGCACTTGAGGCGATTGGCCTGGTAGGTCTCGAAGTTCGAGGCCGAACTTACTTCCAGCCAGCGGCCCTGGGCGGCGCTCCATACCTCCAAATCATACGTCAGGGCACTGGTAAAGCCCATGTCGCCGCCGCACAGGCGCAGCACGCGGTAGGGCAGTTCCAGCTTTTGCAGCAGGTTTTCGATGTGGGCCACCATGGTATCGAGGGCGGCGTAACTCTTTTCGGGCTCCGTAATCTGCACGATTTCGACTTTGTCGAACTGGTGCAGGCGGTTGAGGCCCCGCACATCGGCCCCCCACGAGCCAGCCTCGCGGCGGAAGCAGGGCGTGTGGCCGGTGATGCGCACGGGCAGTTTTTCGACCGGAATAATCTCGTCGCGGTAGATGTTTGTTAGCGGCACCTCAGCCGTGGGGATGAGGTAGAGGTCGTCCTTGGCGTCGTGGTACATCTGGCCCTCTTTGTCGGGGAGCTGGCCGGTGCCGTAGCCGCTGGCCTCGTTCACCAGAATGGGCGGCTGCATCTCGGTGTAGCCAGCAGCGCGGGCTTCATCGAGGAAAAAGTTGATGAGCGCGCGCTGCAACCGGGCCCCCTGGCCTTTGTAAACGGGAAATCCCGCGCCGGTGATTTTCACGCCTAGCTCGAAGTCAATGATGTCGTACTTCCTAATCAAATCCCAGTGCGGCACGGCGTTGGGGCCGAGCTCGGGCTTGGGGCCGTGCTCGCGCACGATTTCGTTGTCGGCGGCGGCGCGGCCTTCGGGTACGCTGGCGTGGGGCAGGTTGGGCAGCTTATAGAGGAGCTGCTGCTGCTCTTTCTCCACCTGGGCCAGCTCGGCAGCGGCGGCCTGGGTGTGCTGCTTGAGCTCGGAGGTGCGGGTTTTCAGGGTTTCGGCCCCGGCTTTGTCGCCGGACTTCATGAGGCCGCCGATTTGCTGGGCGAGCTTGTTGGCTTCGGCCTGGGCCGAGTCGTGGCTGGTCTGGAGTTGGCGGCGGCGCTGGTCGAGGTCGAGAATGGAGGCTACATCGGCGGGGCCAGTGGCATAGCGCTTTTTGGCGAGGCCGGCCAGCACGAAATCAGTCTGGTCGCGGAGAACGGAAAGTTGCAGCATGAGGAAGCGAATGGGTAACGGGGCAAAGGTCGCACGGAAAACCCGGCCCCGCCACTGCCCCGCCGGCCCCGCGGCGAAACCGGACGCAACTTATTTTCGCAGCCTGCGTGTAGGGGGCTGGATAGAAGGGCCGCCGATTTGGCCGTTTGCCCGTAATGCGCTAACATTGCGGAAGCAACCGGCCGCCGTGGTCGGGCCAACGGGCCATTGGGCTCGTCTTCGGCCCGTCTCTTTGCTGAATTTCCAGCGGCCCGTTCTGCACCACCTCTTCCTGCTTATTCATCGCGTGCCGCGCGGCGCTACTCCGTAGCTCGTCCAGGCCCTGCGAATGTACTGTTCCCGCGGCCCCGCCGCCGTGCCTTAGCTGGTCATTATGCGCCCTTTATGGGTCATTCCGGGCCACCAGCCCCCGTGCTTTCCCGCCGATGTACTCCCCATATTCCCTTTATGCACACCATTAACGAGTTGAAGGACCGGCTGCTGTCCGACCTCAAAGAAATTGCCGAGCAACTGAACGTGGGCAACTTCAAACGCCTCAGCAAGCAGGATTTGATATACAAAATCCTCGACCAGCAGGCCCTGAGCTCCGGCGCTGCCGAAGCCGCACCTACCCCGGCTGCTACTCCGGCCGCAGCAGCCCCGGCCGCGGCGGCGGCTGCTCCCGCCGCCCGGCCCGCGCGCACCCC
>JALYUH010000071.1 GCA_030853985.1 Bacteroidota bacterium
GTTTGGCTAGCCCTGCTGGTGCGGAGACGCGGACTACAAAGTCCGCGCTACGTTACTTACGGAAGAAGTCGGCCAGCTGCTGGCCATCGAGCAGCACTAGGGTTTTGCGGCCGTCGGGGGTGTAGCCGGGGGTTTGGCAGGCGAAGAGGCGGTCGGCCAGGGCGCTAAGCTCGGATTCGGGCAGGCGGGCGGCGGCGGTGTTGGCGGCCACGCGGCGGGCCAATGCCCGGGCCAGGCCCTCGCGCTGGTCGAGCTTGAGCGGGCCGGCCGTGGTGCGGAACTGCTCAATCAGGCTTTCGAGTAGTTCCTTTTCATCCTGCGCGGGCATACCGGCTGGAATGGCTTCCACGGCAATGGTGCTGGGGCCGAACTCGTTGAAGATGAACCCCAGCGCGTGCAGCGGCTCCGTTAGTTCGCGCAGCACGGCAAAATCGGCCGGCGAAAACGTGACGGTGCGCGGGAACAGCAGCGTTTGCGAAGTGCCCACGGCGCGCTCCAGCTCCTGCCGGTACTGCTCATACAGGATGCGCTCGCGGGCCGCTTCCTGGTCAATCAGCAGCACGCCCGACTTCACCGGTACCAGTACGAAGCGCTGCTGCACCTGCACGGCGCGGCTGCCGGCCCCGCCCTCGCGGGCGGTGACGGGCCGAGCGGTCGGCTCCGGCATCGTCAGGCCCAGTGACAAATCGGGCAGGCCGCTTTCGCCCGAAACTACTGCCGACGGCAACGGCACCACCGACGCGGCCGGCGTTTCGAAGCTGCGAGCCGTGACGGGGTCGACGCCAGCGTTTTCGCGTACCGGCTGGCCCAGCTCGCGGTAAAAGGCTTCGAGCTCGCGGCGGGCCTGCTCGGTGGGGCGCGGCGGCAGCTCGCGCTCAAAGCCGTCGCGCCGGGTATCGGAATTGAAGCTGCTGAAGCCGGAGCTGCTGGATTTGCCGGGGTTGCTCCCACCACTGTTGCTACCGGCGGCGCTGCGGCCAGGGGCCGGGGCTTCGTAGGCGGCGGCGCGGGCAGCGGGGGTGGGCGCGGGCAGGTGGTCGTCGGTATCGGGGGTGGCGCGGCCGGCGCGCAGCGGGCGGATAGGCGCGAAGTTTACGTCGCCGTCGAAGTCGAGCGAGGGCGCGATGTTGTGCAGGCCCAGGCTCTGCTTCACGGCGGCGCGCACCACGGCGTACACGGTTTTTTCGTCCTCGAACTTGATTTCCGTCTTCGTGGGGTGCACGTTGATGTCGATGGCCTTGGGGTCGAGCTCCAGAAACAGCACGTAGAACGGGTGCGTGTCGCGGGCCAGCAAGCCCTCATAGGCCGCCAGCACGGCATGGTTGAGGTAGGCCGAGCGGATGAAGCGGTTATTCACGAAGAAAAACTGGTCGCCCCTACTCTTCTTGCTCGACTCGGGCTTGCCCACGAAGCCGCGCACCGAAATGGCGTGCGTCACCTCCTCGCAGGCCGCCAACTGCTCCTTGTAGCCGTTGCCCAGCAGCGCCACAATGCGCTGGCTAAGCTTGCCGGCCGGCAGGCTGAACACCTCTAAATCGTTCTGGTACAGCGAGAAGGCAATCTGCGGGTTGGCCAGCGCCACGTGCTGAAACTCGTCGAGAATGTGCCGCATCTCCACGGCGTTGCTTTTGAGGAAGTTGCGCCGGGCGGGCACGTTGAAAAACAGGTTTTTGACGGCGATGCTGGTGCCGTCGGGGCAGGCCGTGGGCTGCTGGCTGGTGATTTGGGAGCCCTCCACGAGCAGCAGCGTGCCGGTGTCGTGCTCGCGCTGCTTGGTCCGGATTTCGACCTGAGCCACCGCCGCGATGCTGGCCAGCGCCTCACCCCGGAAGCCGAGCGTGCGAATCCGAAATAAATCCTCCGTGCTGCGGATTTTGCTGGTGGCGTGGCGCTCCAGGCTCATGCGGGCATCGGTGGGGCTCATGCCCGCGCCGTTGTCCACTACCTGGACCAGCTGCTTGCCAGCCTCTTTCACAATGAGTTGCACCTGGGTGGCGTGGGCATCGACGGCGTTTTCCAGCAGCTCCTTCACCACCGAGGCGGGGCGCTGTACCACCTCGCCGGCCGCAATCTGGTTGGCGAGGTATTCAGGGAGCAGGTGAATGATATCGGGCATAGGAAGTAGCGCATGCTTCAGCTTGCGCCGAGCAGTGAATAACGCACCAACCAAGTTCGCACGTCAGCAATTAACAAGCTAACCAGCACGTAAACAGGCTGGAACACTAAAAACAATAAGCAAAAAGCCGCGACGTTGTCAACCCGCAAGGCGGTTTTCTGCGTACCTTCGCGGCTGGAATGGCCGTCAGTATCAGGGAGTCAGTCGCGGGGGAAGTTGTTGTTTCGCCCGTTTTCCGACCCCCGAATACCGTTGGCTACCGTCCACTTCGGAACCTCTAAACCCGCCCGGCGGGTTCCGCAGTACCTCACGACAAAAGTACGGCCCCCGCGGCCCGTTTGCCCCTTGACTCAACCCACCAACCCTACGGGGCTGATGCGCATCCCGTTCCAGCTTAGCATAGCCGCTTTGGTGTTGATGGCGGGCCTGCTGCTGTCGTTTGCCGACCTGAAAAAAATGCCCGCCGACCCGCTGCCCTCCGGCCCGGTCGAAACGGCTTGGGTTGACAGCGTATTCAACTCGCTCACGCCCGACCAACGCCTGGGCCAGTTCTTCATGGTGGCCGCGTATTCCAACAAGGACCGCAGCCACGTGGAGCGGCTGGAGCGGCTGGTGCGCAACTATAATGTTGGCGGTGTGATGTTTATGCAGGGCGGCCCCAAGCGCCAGGCCATTATGGCCAACCGCCTGCAGGCCGCCGCCAAAGTGCCGCTGCTCGTGGCGATGGATGCCGAATGGGGCCTCGACATGCGCCTCGACTCCTCGGCCCACTACGCCAAGCAGATGACGCTGGGCGCGATGGACGACCCCAAATACGTGTACCAGATGGGCCGCGACATCGCCCGCAAAATGCGCGCGCTGGGCGTGCACGTCGACTTTGCGCCGGTGCTCGACGTGAACTCCAACCCCGGCAACCCGGTGATTGGTAACCGCTCGTTTGGCGAAAACCAGAACCGCGTAGCCGCGCTGGGCCTTCAGTATATCAAAGGGTTGCAGGACCAGCAGGTGATGGCCGTGGCCAAGCACTTCCCCGGGCACGGCGACACCGATACCGACTCGCACGTGTCGCTGCCGGTTATCAACACCGACATGGCCCGCCTTACGGAAGTGGATTTGGTGCCCTTCCAGCAGTCGTTCGAGGCCGGGGTGATGGGCGTGATTGTGGCCCACCTATACATGCCGCTGTTTGACACAACGGACGCCAAGACGACCACCCTTTCGCACGCGTTGGTAACGGATTTGCTGAAGGACAAGATGGGCTTTAAGGGCCTGGTGTTCACCGATGCGCTCAATATGAAGAGCGTGAGCAAGCTGTATAAGGACGGCGAACTCGATGCTCTGGCGCTGGCCGCCGGCAACGACGTGCTGCTGTTTTCGGAAGACGTGCCTTCGGCGCTGCTGCGCATTCGCGAAGCGGTGGCGGCCGGCAAGCTCACCCAGGCAGATTTAGATTATCGGGTGAAGAAAATTCTGCGGGCTAAGTACTGGGCCGGGCTGAACCACTACCAGCCCGTGAACATACACACGCTGCGCGACAGCCTGAACCAGCCCAAATCGAAGGTGCTGGCCCAGGAAATTTTCGAGCACGCCGTGACGGTGGCCAAAAACCAGGACAACCTGCTCCCCTTCCAGCGGCTCGACACGCTGCGCATCGCGGCCATCACCATCGGCACGCAGGCCGAAGGACCGTACGCCACGATTTTCAACAAGTACCAGCCCGGCCCGGTGTACGCCGTGCCCGACCGCTACGCCCCCGACTCCACGTTTACCCGCATTTCCAGCCGCCTCGGCGATTACAACGTGGTGGTGGTGAGCCTGCACAGCATGAATAACACGCCCAGCCACAACTACGGCCTGGGCGACGGCGCGCTGAAATTCCTCAAGCAGCTGCAAGCTAATCCGAAGCTAAAAACGGTGGTGGTGGCCATGGGCAACGCCTACTCGCTGAAGTTTCTGGAAAGCGCCCGCACGCTGGTGTGCGCCTACGAGGACCACTACGCGGCGCAGCTGGTAGTGCCACAGGTGCTGTTTGGCGCGCTGCCGGCGCGGGGCAAATTGCCGGTTACGGTGTCGCCCACCCTGCGCGTGAATTCTGGCATTGCTACCCTCGATTTGCACCGCCTGCGCTACGCCGCCCCCGAAAGCCAGGGCCTCGACTCGCGGGTGCTGGCCCAGATTGACAACATCGCCCTCGAAAGCCAGACTTATGCCGCCGCCCCCGGCTGCCAGGTGCTGGTGGCCAAAAACGGTACCGTCGTGTTCGACCAGGCCTACGGCTACTGCACCTACGACCAAAGCCAGCCCGTGACGGGCAGCACGCTCTACGACCTGGCTTCGGTGACGAAAGTGGCCGGCACGCTGCAAGCCGTGATGGCCCTGAAAGACCAGGGCAAGCTGGTGCTCGATGAGAAAGTCGCCACTTACCTGCCCGAGCTGGCCCGCACCAACAAGCGCGACATGACCATTCGCGACGTGCTGCTGCACCAGGCCGGCCTCAAGCCGGGCATTCCGACTTGGGAGCGCACCATGCGCGACGGCCGTCTCAAGCCCACGTTTTACGCCAGCACCCGCTCCGACGACTTTCCCAACGAGGTAGCGCCCGGTGAGTACAGCACCAAAGCCGCCGACGACTCCGTCTGGGCCTGGACGATGCGCTCCAGCCTGCTGCCCAAAATCAAGGGCAAGTACCCGACGGAATATTCCGATTTGAGCTTCATGGTGATGAAGCGGGTGTGCGAGAAAATTCTGCAGCAGCCGATTGAAGGCTATTTGCAGGATAATTTCTACCGGCCGCTGGGCTTGGGCAGCATGACCTACAACCCCTTGCAGCGCTTCCCCAAAAGCTGCATTGCGCCCACCGAGAACGATACCTACTACCGCCGCGAGCAGCTGCAAGGCACGGTGCACGACCAGACCGCCGCCCTCGTGGGCGGCGTGGGCGGCCACGCCGGCCTCTTCGCCACCGCCAACGACCTGGCCGTGCTCATGCAGATGAACCTACAGAACGGCAAGTACGGCGGCTCGCAGTTCTTCGCCTCGCCCG
>JALYUH010000088.1 GCA_030853985.1 Bacteroidota bacterium
ACTGTACACTAACCTCGAAACCGCTTTAAAATGGGGTAATGGGTCAAATTGTCCGCTGGGCTTCGTCGCACTACTACTTATTCCGATGCCCTAATCAGCCTAGTAGGCTTGCTACTCAATGAGAAACTAGTGGTTTTCCAAGCGGTGGTTAGGGCCAGAACCGTTGGCTATTCAATAACCCCCAACTGCTGGCCTGGCCCAGCAAAAAGGGCGGCCCGATTGCCAGGAGCAATTAAAATTTTCAGCCGTTGCTTATTTGGGAACAATTCTGAAGGCTAAAGCATCGCCGTTCCGGCTGGGATTTTAGATGCGTTGCGCCGCCTACTTCACCCCGATGGTAAACAGCGGCAGCGGTTTTAGCCCGGCATACTTGCTGCCCAACGACTGTAGCTCCGCGCCGTGCAACTGCAAGTAGTTGTTGTAGCGCTTGGCCGCATCGTCGTACTGCACCCGGAACCCGACCACACCCGCATCGAGCTGCTGAATGCCTTCGATGAAGTTACGGGCGTTTTCGGTGGGGGCCCCGCCGTTGGGCGCGGCCACCGGGTACAAGGCATTCAGGAGCGAATCCTGGGCGGTATCGTACTGGTCGATAAGGGCCGAGCTGGCCATCGTGGCCTGGTCGTAGCGGCGGGCTTTGAGGCGGGCATTGGCCTGCTCCAGGGCTTTCAGCTGGGCTTCGGTGCGGCCGGGCTGGCCGTGCAGCTCGCGCAGCAACAGCCGTGTGATGGCCAGCTTCTGGTCGTCGCTTTCCTGCATATCGCGCCACTTCATGTTCACCGAGTCGCGCAACGCATCGAGCTGCAACCTAGAAGCAGCGGCTGAAGCGGGATTAATAACCACGGTTTTGGTACCGTCGCGCTTACACGAAGCCGCCATGCCGAGCAGCAGCACGAGGCCCAAACCAGCCGATTTCAACGAAGAGGACAAGGGAAGCGCAGCCATAGTAACAGAAAAAGTGGAGGGTGCCGGCAAAGCTACACCGGCTTAAACTGCTCGAACAGCTGGCGGCAGTCGTAGCAATAGTGCACCGCCCGGCACAATGTGGCCCCAAACGGCGTGCGCAGCTCGGTATTGTGCTGGTGGCAGTTGGGGCACTCGGCGTATTCCAGAAAATCGAGGTCGAATACCACGTTGCCTAGTACCGGCGGCGGCGATAACTTATGCCGCCGCAGCGCTTCCCGCCCGGCCTCGGAAATCATGTCCGACGACCACGCCTCGCGCAGGCTGATATCGACGTGCACTTCGGCCACGCCGTGTTCGCGCAGGGTGCGCTCCACGTCGCGCTTCATGTAATCCATGGCCGGGCAGCCGGCAAAGGTGGGCGTGAGGTGCACCGACACCGCGCCGCTAGCCTCGTCAATCTCCACGCCGCGCACCACGCCCAAATCCACCAGCGAAATTGTGGGAATTTCGGGGTCTTTCACCGCTTGCAGCCAGTCCATTATCTGGCTTTTTGCTGGTAGCGGCGGGCTGTTAGGTACTTTCATGAAGCTGAATAAAAAAGCGGATAGCCCAATAACTGCTGTTACACAACAGGATGTAGCGCCAACTTTGTAGTTCGCGTTCTGGCATGAGTCGTTCGGACGGTGCGGGGACGCGAACTACAAAGTCCGCGCTACTGCGCTACCAATCGGCCGTCGGGTCCAGGCGGAATACTTCGGCCATCTCATCCAGCAGCGGCTGCAGGTGCTCGGTGTGCTCGCCGTGGCGGCCGCCCAACACGGGCGTTATAGTGGTGAAATCGGGCAGCGTCAGGGCCGTTTGGCTCAGCACTTTCGTGATGCTTTCCAACCAGCGGCTGTGCAGCTCCGCTTCGCCGATGAACAGGCCGGTGCTAATGATGGCCGCTTCCGCCGCCGTTTGTTCAAAAATACCCAGCGCGTAGGGCAGCGTGAAATCCAGGGCCGCCTGCATGCGCTCGATGGCTTCGTCGGTAGCGGTGCCGAGGCGCTTCATCCAGGTGTTGGCGTGCAGGGCGTGGTATTTGAGCTCGCCGCGGAGCTTGCGGGCCACCTGGGCCAGCGGCTCGTAGCTGCTGTCGGCCAGCGCCTGGAAGCGCAGCAGCTCGGCGTGGTCGAACAGGAAGTGGCGCGTGAGGCTGAAATCGTACTCGCCGATGGGCAATTCCACCAACTGGCACGAGTGAAATTGCGGCGCGTTGCGGGTGAAAGCCACCGTGTCGGGCTCGGCTTCACCCAGCTCGTGCAGCAGGCCATATAGCTGGAGCGAATGCCCCAGCTTGTCCTGGGCCATGCTCGAAAAGGCAATGTCCTCTTCCAGAATCGGCCCGAGGCCGTTCCATTCCGAGTTGCGGTGGCCGAGGATAAGCTGGTCGTCGGCCAAGCGGTAAAGAAGGTCGAGTTTGGGGTCCATTAAACTAAGCTTGGGGGTTTTCGGCCTTGAATTTCTCGATGCGGTCCTGCACTTTGTAAGAAATGGCGTCGCGGTATTTCTTTTCGGTCGTCGTCGCCCAGATGTCGCGGTCGTCATCGTCGGAACACAGCACGTCGGCACTACGCACGGCCCACACATTCACCACCGGCCGTTGCTCGCCAAACACGGCCTTGGCCACCTGCAACGCCTCGGCGGGCGCGGCGGCGCGCACCTTGCCCACGTGCTGGTGGGCCTTACCGCGCTTTTTCAGGTGGAAAATATCGTAATCCTCCTCACCGGCGGCGTAAGCGGCTTCCTCCTCCACCGACTTATCCACCGGCGCGGGCGCGGCCGCGCGGGGCAGCAGCGGCAGCGTATCGTAGGCCGATTCGGTGTCGCCCACGTACGCCGTCACCGTAATGGCCGAAGTGGGCACCACCCACATGCCGGTGCAGGCAAAGCGCCGGCTATACTGCTCCTTGGCAAACAGGAAGGCCAGGTCGGGCTCCGGCGCGTGCACCGGGCCAACGTACACGAAAGGCGCGCCCTCCTTTTTCTGGTGGAAAACTTCGTAGGTCTCGAACTGGTCGAGGACCGCCTTGGCGGCCACCGGGGCCGTTTCGGGCAGGCCCAGGCGGTTCATACGCGGGTCGAGGGAGTGTATCACAATGAGCAATTAGGAATGAGCAATGAGCAATTCGCGGGAAAAACCCAGAATTGCTCATTGCTCATTGTTTATTAATAATTGATGTTAGGCCAGCGGGCGCACGTACTGGCGCTCGGTTTTGCTGGCGCTGAGGGCGCGGCGCACCCAAGCCCCGTTTTCTTCGGCGGCGCGGCGCACGGCCAGGCGCTCGGCGTTGCAGGGGCCGTCGCCGTTAATCACGCGCTTGAAATCTTCCCAATCGGGCTCGGTGAACTCCCACTGGCCGGTTTCCTCG
>JALYUH010000118.1 GCA_030853985.1 Bacteroidota bacterium
GTTTGGCCCCCGCTGAAAAGGGCCAGCGCCCCCACGCCCACCCGCACGTTTGAGCTGAGCGGCACGCTGGCCTTGGGGGTAAGGCCCACGAGGTTGCTGGTGCCCGCCTGGGGGATGAAGGTGGCGATAACGCCCAGTGAAAAATTGTCGGTGAAGCCGTAGTTCGCCGTGAGCAGAAACACGTCGATGTCCTGCACCGAGCCTTCGCCCTTGCGCAGGTTGCGGGCCGTGGGCCCGAAAAACAGGCGCTCGCCGTTGCCTACGTAGTCGTGGCCTTTGCGGGCCTGCTCGGCACTCAGCAGTACCAGCTCCTGGAGGTTGCCACGCAGCACGTGCACGCGGCCCAGGTCGGGGGTGTCAAAGTCGAGCGCCTCGGTAGTAACGGCTTGCAGCACGCCCACGAAGCGGTTGCCCGAGCGTACTTCCACGCTGTAGCTGCGGCCCAGCACCTCGGCCGTGGTGCCGGGCGCGGCGGGGAGCCCGGCGGCGGCCAGCTCCTGCGGCGAGCCCGCGCCCAGCTCGCGCTGGCGGCGCTCGATGATGTCGTGCATGGTAGCCAGCTCAATGGGCAGGCAGGTGCGGGTGAGCTGGCGGCCGTCGCGCAGGCTGGTATTCAGCGTAATGGTGCTGTCGGGCGTGAGGCTGCGCACAAACCGGGCCTCCTGAAAATCGTCGGTGGCGTAGTTCGGAAACAGGCCGAAGCGGGCCTTTTCGGCCGCGTCGATGGTGGGGCCCACGGCCGGATGCACCGTGAGGGTGCGCCCGCCGGGCGCTGGGGACCCGGCCTGGGCGCGCGTGAGCGCCGGAGCCAGGGCCAGCAGTAGCAAGGCGGAAAGTCCGAAACCGGCTTTGGAAGCGCGTAACGTGGCAGCCATAAACATCTTAGGAAAGGAAATTTTCCAAAGATGCACGCAATCTTGCATACTGCTGCCCGAGGGGGCCGGTGGCCGAACCTACTTGCGCCAGCTGCCCGTGGCGTGGGGCCGGCCGGTGGCCTGCTCCTCGTCCGACTCGCCGGGGGCTACTTCGCACAGCTTCACGCGCACGGCGTGGGCCTTGGGGTGCACTTTCTGGCCGAAGGCATCGGCAAACTCCTGGGTGAACTCGGCCCCGAAAAAAATGATGAGCGACGAATAGTTGACCCACAGCAGCAGCACGATGGCCGAGCCCGCCGCCCCAAAGGCCGAGCCCGGGTCGGCCTTGGCGATGTAGAAGGCAATGAGGAACTTACCCAGCACGAAGAGCAGGGCCGTGATGAAGGCCCCAACGCCCACGTCGCGCCAGCGGATGATGGCATCGGGCAGGAAGCGGTAGATGAGCGCAAATAGCAAGGTGGTGATGCCCAGCGACAGGCAGAAATCGACCACCTTAATGGCGATGATGCCAGCCTCCGGAATCTGGCGTTGCAGCCAGCCAGTGAAGGCGCTAAGCACGGCGCTGATAACGAAGGAGATAAGTAGCAGTAGGGCCACGCTCAAAATCAGGCCGAACGAGAGAAACCGCTGCTTGAGGAACGCGCCGATACCAATGCCGGTGGTCTTCACCTTCAGGTTCCAGATGTCGTTGATGCTTTCCTGGAGGGTGACGAAAAACGTGGTGGCGGCAAATAGCAGTGTGGCCACGCCAATGGCGGTAGCCACCGGCCCGCGCTGCTGGAGTGTGAAACTGGCAATGCTGTTTTGCAGGTACTTGGCCGAATCCGGCCCAATCAGGCCTTTTAGCTGCCCATACACCTGGCCCGAAATGGCCTCGCCCCCATACACCGAGCTGGCAATGGTGATGACGATGAGCAGCAGCGGGGGCAGCGAAAAAATGGTGTAGTACGACAGCGCCGCCGCGTGCCGGAACGAGTTATTATTGTTGAATTCGCCCGCCGACGATTTCATGACGGCGAGAATATCGGAAAATTTATACGTAGTGGACATGCAGAGCGGAAAAGGGGCACCAGAATAGCGGGCACCCACTCTAGTACGCACGGAGCGGAGCCGCGTTGGCACTAATTATCGGCGCGAGCCCGCTTTGGCGCGGCGCGGCCGTACCCGGCGGCCGGTTTTGCGTATTGCCGGGCCTATGCTAACACTTGTTCGAGTTGCCCGCCCGCTGTTGTTGATGCTGGGGATGAGCGCCCTGCTGGCCGCCCCAGCCCAGGCCCAGAAAAAAGCCAAGCCCGCTAAAGGCT
This sequence comes from Bacteroidota bacterium, assembly GCA_030853985.1. Lineage (GTDB taxonomy): Bacteria > Bacteroidota > Bacteroidia > Cytophagales > Hymenobacteraceae > Hymenobacter. The sequence continues at coordinate 2,180 of JALYUH010000118.1, forward strand.
CGTATCCCGCCGCCGAGGGCTTCGACGCCGCCGGCTCCGATGCCAAGGCCGTGGCCATTGCCGACCGCGCCATGCGTGAGATGGGCGGCTACGAGGCCTGGCAAAACGCCCGCTACTTCGGCTGGAGCTTCTTTGGGGGCCAGTACCAGGTGTGGGACAAATACACCGGCGATTTCCACTGGGAAAAAGATACGCTGGTGGCCAACTACAACCTGAACACCAAGCGCGGCCAGGTTTTCAGCCGGGGCCGCGACGTATCGGCCACGCCCACCGGCCAGAAGGTGCTCGACAAGCTCAACCCCATCTGGATTAACAACATGTACTGGTTACTCATGCCCTTCAAGCTGAAGGACTCGGGCGTGACCCTCACCTACAAGGGCGAGGCCAAAACCCAGGCCGGTGCCCCCGCCGACCTGCTCCAGATGACCTTCAAAAATGTGGGCGTGACGCCTCAGAATCGCTACGAAATTATGGTGAACCGCGCCACCGGCCTCGTCGATGAGTGGGCCTACTTCGCCAAGGCCGACGATGCCCAGCCCGCCTTCCGCCGCCGCTGGGCCGATTACGCCCGCCACGGCCAGCTGCTGCTCGCTTCCGACCGCAGCGAGGCCGCCAAGCCCGCCCGCCTCGACAATGTTTTCCAGGCCCAAACCCTGCCCGCCGGCGTCATGACGAGCACGGTACCGGTAGCGAAGCTGAAGGATTAGGGTGAATTAAGGAAAACCAAAAGAACGTCATGCTGAGCTTGGCGAAGCATCTCTACCGCACAATGCAATCCACTCAACTGGTTTACTGCTGCGGTAGAGATGCTT
>JALYUH010000120.1 GCA_030853985.1 Bacteroidota bacterium
ATTCCTGGAAAGCCGCTACCGCTTTGGTATTCAGGTGGAAGTGATTGACGAGATTCCGCACCAGTTTCAGCGGCGCGACGTGCTGTTCAAGGTCAGCATTAAACCCGGCGAAACGCAGATTATCGACTACCTGCTGCGGCCCACCAAGCGCGGCGAGTACGAGTTTGGGGCGCTGAATATCTTCGCCGCTTCGCCGCTGGGACTGGTGCGGCGACGGTTTGGCTACGAGCAGGGCAAGGTGGTGCCGGTGTATCCGTCGTTTCTGCAGATGCGGCAGTACGAGCTGCTGGCCATCCACAACCGCCTGACCGAAGTGGGCGTGAAGCGCATCCGGCGCGTGGGCCACAGTTTGGAGTTCGAGCAAATCCGGCCCTACGTGCCCGGCGACGACCCGCGCAGCATCAACTGGAAAGCGACGGCCCGCCGCGCCGGCACCGGGGCCACTGACGCGCTGGTGGTGAACCACTTCCAGGACGAGCGCGCCCAGCAAGTGTACTGCCTGATTGATAAGGGCCGGGTGATGCGCATGCCGTTCGACGGGCTGAGCCTGCTCGACTATGCCATCAATGCCACGCTGGTGGTCAGCAACATTGCGCTGCTGAAGCACGATAAGGCCGGCCTGCTCACGTTCTCGAACAAGCCCGGGGCCGCGCTGGCGGCCGACCGCCGCCCCGGCCACCTGCTGAAGCTGCTCGAAATCCTCTACCGCCAGAAAACCAAGTACCTCGAAACCGATTTTGAGCTGCTGTATGCCACGGTGCGGGCCAAAATCAAGCAGCGCAGCCTGCTGATTCTGTTCACCAATTTTGAGACGCTGCACGGCATGCAGCGCCAGCTGCCCTACCTGCGTCGCCTGGCCAAGGACCACCTGCTGCTGGTGGTATTCTTCGAAAACACCGAGCTACGGGTTTTTCTGAAAGCCCCGGCGGCTACTACCGAGGAGGTGTACAACCAGACCATCGCCGAAAAATTCGCCCAGGAAAAGCGCCAGATTGTGCTGGAGCTGCAGCGCTACGGCATTTATTCGCTGCTCACCGCACCCAAGGATTTAACGGCCAATACCATCAACAAGTACCTGGAATTCAAAGCCCGAGGCCTCATCTAGACCACGGATGAGCTCGGATTTCAGCGGATTGCACGGATTTTGTAGCCGCTGCCCTGCGGTTGTGGACGGCAATTTGTAAGCGGCGAGAAATCAATTTTGACTGAAAGATGATGCGGAAGGCTGCTGGAATATCGAAATGGGGGCACTGGCTTTGGGGCGTGCTGCTGCTCGTGGGGCTGACGATGCGCCCTGCAATTGCCCAACCCGCAACCGCCGCCGCCACGCTGCTGCCCGTGCCCACCGAAGCCCGCTACGGCCAGGGCCGCCTGCTGCTAAAAGCGGCGTTGAAGCCGCTGCTGCCCATGCCTGCCGACGCGGCGGTGGCGGCAGCGGTGGGCCGCACCCTGGCCCGCCTCACGCCCGGCAAAGCCGAGGGCACGGCCACGCTGCAAATCCGCTACGGGCGGGTGGGCCGGCCCGAATTATTTGACGAGGAACGGTATTCGCTGCGCGTGACCCCGATGGGCGTGAGCATCGACGCGCCGACGAGCTTGGGCGTGCTGCGGGCGCTGGCCACGCTGGAGCAGCTGGCGCGCCCCGACACGAAAGGGCGCTACCTGCCCGAAGTTGACATTCGGGACCAGCCGCGCTTCGCCTGGCGCGGGCTGCTGATTGACGCGACGCGGCACTTTATGCCGGTGGCTGTTATCAAGCGCAACCTCGACGGCATGGCGGCCGTGAAGCTGAACGTGCTGCACTGGCACCTCACCGACGACCAGGGCTTCCGGGTGGAGAGCCGGGTTTTTCCGCGCTTGCAGACGGTGGGCAGCACCGACGGACTTTTCTACACGCAGGGCGAAGTGCGTGAGGTGCTGGCCTACGCGGCGGCGCGCGGCATTCGGGTGGTGCCCGAGTTCGACATGCCCAGCCACACCACCAGCTGGATTGTGGCCTACCCGCGCCTGGCCTCCAATGACTCGGTGTACGCGCCCTACACGAAATGGCGCACCACCAACGTGGCCATCGACCCCACCCGCGAAACCACCTACACCTTCCTCGATTCGCTGCTGACGGAGATGACGGGGCTGTTTCCGGACCCGTATTTCCACGCCGGCGGCGACGAGAACGACGGCCGCAACTGGCGGCGCACCCCGCGCATCGTGGCCTGGATGCAAGCCCACAAAATGGTGAAGGCCGACGGCAAAACCGTGGACAAGCACCAGCTGCAAACCTATTTCAACCGCCGCGTGCTGGCGATGCTGCAACAGCGTGGTAAAAAGATGCTGGGCTGGGACGAAATCCTTGGTCCCGACCTGCCCAAAGAGGTTATTATCCAGAGCTGGCGCGGCAAAAAAGGGCTGACCGATGCAGTTAAGCTGGGCCACCCGGTGCTGCTGTCGAATGGCTACTACCTCGATTTGAACCTGAGTGCGGCGAGCTCTTACCTCACCGACCCGCTACCGCCCGACACGCCCCTCACCCCCGCCGAGCAGCAGCTGGTGCTGGGTGGCGAAGCCGCGATGTGGGCCGAATACGCCGACTCGACGGTGCTGGACTCGCGCATCTGGCCCCGGGCGGGGGCCGTGGCCGAGCGGCTGTGGTCGCCTCAGGCGGCTACCCAGCGCGTGGCCGATATGTACCGCCGGCTGGAACTGCTTTCGCTCCAGCTCGAAACCCTGGGCCTGCGCCACCGCCGCGTGCCCGAGCTGCTGCTGCGGCAGCTGGCCGTGACCGGCAGCGTGGCCCCGCTGCGCACGCTGGCCGAAGTCATCGAGCCGGTGAAGGAGTACAAGCGCCATTTCCAGGGCTTCAACTACACCACCGCCACCCCGCTAAACCGCTTGGTGGATGCCGCGCCCGCCGAATCGGAAGTGGCCCGCCGCTTCGCCGTGCTGGTGGATAGCGTGGTGACGGTGCGCTCCGGCGCGCCTGGTTTCCTGCCACCGGCCCCGCGCCGAGTGCTGCTGCTGCGCGCTCAGGCCCTGCGCTGGCAGGCCAACGACGTGCTGCTGCAACCGCTACTGGCCGCCACCCCCAGCCTAACCGAATATGCGCCGCTCTCGACCCGGCTGGCGGCCGTGGCCACCGTGGTGCTGGAGCGCCTCACGCAACTGCAGGCCGGCCAGGCCGCCAGTGCCGCGTGGCTGGCCGCCACCCGCGCCACCCTCGATGCCGCCCAGGCCCCCGCCGGCCAGGCCGAGCTGGCCGTGGTGAAGGCCGCCCGCAAGCTGGCCGGGCTGTAGCGCCGCATCTTTGCGGCTCGTCGTTGCACGGGGAGGTGGTAAGGGAAGGTTGAACAACGACATTTGCGAACCGGCCACCTCGTTCAACGACCAGCCGCACTTATACGTCGCTATACCGCTTCCTACTTTGCCCCCTCCCTCTCCGTTACGCCTGCTGCTGCCGCGCCTGGGAATCGTGCTGGCGCTGGCCCCGTTTCTGCTGCTCTGCGCGTTCAATCAGCCGTTTTTCGACGATTTTCGCAACGCCACCTGGCTGCGGGAGCACGGCACCTGGGGTGTGCAGGTCTGGCTGTTTCGCACCTGGACCGGGCGCTTCACCACCACGTTTCTGATGACGGTGCTGAACCCCGTGGCCTACGGCTGGCTGGGCGGTGTGCAGGTGGTGGCGGCGGGCCTTGTGCTGGGCCTGTGGGCCAGCGTGGCGCACCTACTGCGGGCGCTGCGGTGGCCGCCGCTGGGGCTTAGCTGCTCGTGCGGGCGGGCTTTTTGGGCGGCGGGGCTGCTGCTGGTGCTGTTTTGCAACGCCGCGCCCGCGCTGTTTTCATTTCTGTACTGGTTTGCGGGCGCGCTGGTTTATCAGCTCACCCTCATTGGCTTGCTGAATTTTACGGCGCTGGCGCTGCGGGTGGGCTGGGGGCCAGCTGCTGGCCGCCGAAGCGCCGCTATTTGGGCTTGTTTGCCGCTGGGGCTAGCCCTCACGGGCAACGAGCTGACGCTGGTGCAGGCGCTGCCGGTGCTGGTGCTGCTGGCCGTGGCGCTACCGCGCGCGGCGCGCCCGGCGCTGGAG
>JALYUH010000148.1 GCA_030853985.1 Bacteroidota bacterium
GGTCCTTGCGGTTCACCCACCAGGTAAAGGTCATGACCAACTTCTGAAACACGGCTTCGAGGAAGGCCGTGTCGGGCTGCTCGTGCAGCTTGCGGTCCATCTGGTACACGCGCCAGGTGGCCCAGGCATGGACAGGCGCGTTCACGTCGCTGAAATGCCACTCGTAGGCCGGCATCTGGCCGTTGGGGTGCAGGTAGCCATCCTGGCAGAGCAGGCGGAGCTGCTGCTTGGCGAAGTCGGCGTCCACCATGGCCAGCGGCAGGCAGTGGAAGGCCAAATCCCAGGCCGCGTACCAGGGGTACTCCCACTTGTCGGGCATCGAAATGATGTCGGCGTTGTGCAGGTGCCGCCAGGTGGAATTGCGGCCGGTGAGGCGCTGGGCGGGCGGCGCGGGGCGGCCGGGGTCGCCGTCGAGCCACTGGCTCACATCGTAATAATAAAACTGCTTGCTCCAGAGCATGCCGGCGAAAGCCTGGCGCTGCACGTTGCGGGCATCGGCATTGGGCAGGTCTTCCTGAAGGCAGTCGTAGAACTCGTCGGCCTCGGCGCGGCGGGTGGCAAAGAGGTGGTCGAAATCGGCAAACGGGGCGGCGTGGGCGGGCTGGCTGAGGCGCAGACGCACGGTTTGGGGCTGGCCGGGCTCGATGGTGAAATGGTAGCGGGCGGCGGCTTTGGTGCCGGTGTGGGCGGGGTTCACAGCCGTGGCCTGGCCTTCCACGATGTACTCGTTGATGCCGTCTTTGAAGTAGCGGCCGGCCTTCTTTTTCTTCTTGCGCTTCTTGCCGAAGAGCGTGGGGCTGGTTTCGTTCTCGCAAAACAGCAGTTCGGCGGGTTGGTCGCAGTAGAGCTGATACGTGCCCAAATCCCGGTGCGCCGCGGCCAGCGCATCGGGCGCGGCGCGGCGGATTTCGGGCCGGTGGTCGTCGTAGCCCAGCGTCCAGGTGTTGCGAAACCAGAGCTGCGGCAGCACCGTGAGCGCCGCGGCCTCGGGCCCCCGGTTGTGGATGGTGAGCTGGATGAGCAGGTCCTGCGGGCCGGCTTTGGCATATTCGATGAAGACATCGAAGTAGCGGCTTTCAGCGAAAACCCCGGTGTCCAGCAGCTCGAATTCGGGGTCCTGGCGGGTGCGGGCGGCGTTTTCGGCCCGCAGCTCGTCGTAGGGGAAAGCGGCGTGCGGGTACTTGTACAGCATCCGCATGTAGGAGTGCGTGGGGGTGCTGTCGAGGTAGTAGTACTGTTCTTTTACGTCTTCGCCGTGGTTGCCCTCGGGGTTGGTGAGGCCGAAAAGGCGCTCCTTGAGCTGGTTGTCATGGCCGTTCCAGAGGCCGACGCCGAAGCACATTAACTGCTTGTCGTCGCTGATGCCGCCGAGGCCTTCCTCGCCCCAGCGGTAGGCGTAGGCGCGGGCCATGTCGTGGCTGATGTAGTTCCAGGCGTCGCCGTGGGCGCTGTAGTCTTCGCGCACCGTACCCCACTGGCGCTCGGTGAGGTAGGGGCCGAATTGCTTCCACGCGGCGGTATTGGTGCGGGCTTCGGCGAGGCGGATTTGTTCTTGCATAACGTCAGATTCTGTCGGGGCGCGGCGCGCGGCGGCGTTCCCCTAAGCCCGGGCTTACGCGGTTGACCGCAGTGGTGGCTAACCGACGGCCATAATTTGCGGGCAGCGTTCCGGTTACGATTGCGGACGTTCGGGACGCTGTTCGCGCAGGTATTCGCGGCCCGAAATGCTTCGGCCACCGTGGCTGATTACCTGCCTTACCAGGCCCAGCAGGGCATCGGGCTGGCCCGCCGCAATGGCGGGCAAAAACACGGCTACTTCCGCCTCGGTGAGGAGCAGCCTCACTTCATACCAGGCAATGGTGCCGCAGACGACCTCCAGCTAGTAGGCCCCCGTGGGCTCATCATACAGCAGACTGTACATCCAGGGCAGGTTTTTGCAGATTTCAGTCACCACTGAGGGTTTATCATGCGGCAGCATGTAAAAATGAGGTGATGGTTGAGTTGCTAAAAGATTGATGCAGCGCAAATCCCCGTTCAGCGAACAGGGATTTGCGCCAGGGTGATGTAGAGACGCAACATCTTGCGCCTCGTCGTTGAACAGCTTGCCCTGGCACCGCCTGACTATTCCGTCCAACGACAAGGCGCAAATATGCGTCTCTACAACGCCCGCGCAAAACGCACCCCGCCGTAGGCGTAGCCGTTCATATTCAGGCCCTGCGTGGGCACCATGGATACGCCCGTGTGGTGCAGCCGCCGGTAGAAATGCAGCGCCACGAGGCCCACCGCCGCCCCCACCCCCACGCCCACCGCGGAATCGCGGAAGCGCTGCGGGGGCACCAGGGCGGGGTCGAACACGGTTTCGTTGCGGTGCAGGCGGGGTACCATCACGCCCACGGTGGCCCCCACGGCGTAGCCCACCAGGTTGTCGGTGAGGAAGTGCTTGCCGGCCCGGATGCGGTAGAACGCCACCACGGCGGGCACGGCGGCGGCCACGCCCCACACGTAGGGCTGAGCTTTGGAGCCAGGGTTGAAATCGTGGAAAACCTGGGCGGCGAAGAACGTGGCAGTGGCCGTATGGGCCGCGTGCCCGCCAAAAAACGCATCGGTAGCCACCGGGCCGTGGCGCAGCTCGCCGCCCTCGGGACCGTAGAGGTAGGGCCGGTAGCGGTACACAGTGCCCACGGTGAGGGTGAAAATGGCCGCCGTGCTGCTCATCGTTTCAAAATACAGGCCCGCCACCTGCCCGTAGCGGCCGTGCACGTTGGGCTGGAAGGCCAGCAGGGCCGGCACCAGCGCCAGGGTGCCGTAGCAAAAACCGTCGCTGATGAGCTGGGCCCGCTCGCTGTAGCGGCCCGCCGAAAACCGGTCGATAGCGGGGACGTTGGCGGGGTCGAGGGCGGCCAGGTCGGCATCGGTGGCGGTGCGCTTGTGCTGCACCAGCAGTAGGCCGGTGGCGCTAAGTCCCAGCAGCCCGGCCGTGATGGGGGCCTCCACGGCGAAGCGGGTGGTGTAGGGCGAGGGGGACTGCTGGGCGCGGGCGGCCGGACCGCTGCCGAGCAGGAAGGCCCCGGCGAGGGTCAGCGTAAGGCAATGCTTCATGACGCAATTAGGTAAACGAAACCAAGTGCAGCTGGATGGTAGTAAGCCCAAATCAGCCTCACAAACAACTAATACGGGCGATGGCAACCGCAAGCTAGGCGGCAACCTTTGCGCGGCGAGCTTCGGCCCAAGTTTGCGCTTCCGCCTCAGGGATTGCCGACGCCCAGCGTGGCCTTTTTCATCCAGCCCATGGTCGTCACTTTTTCCCAGTTGGTAAACGTAACGTATACGGCCTCGCCGCGCGATTCCCCCAGCCGCACCTTATCGCCGCGCTCGCAGTAGGCTTTGCGGGGCACCGCCAGGTCGGGCGAGTTGTAGAAGTACGACCGTCCCACCTGAACAACTGCCGTAGTTGCGCCGCCGGGTGAAGGTGCGGCTAGCCTTGGGCGCGGGTCGGGCGGAAGCGCCTCATTGCTGTAGGCTTCAGGGTCCGCCGGCCGAGCAGCCGGAGCGGATGCGTTGCGCCGGCCGGGCGGTGTCGCCGGGCGGCCATTGGCGAGTTTGCTGAGCTCCTGCACTTTCAGCCACGCCGTTCCGGCAGAACCGTTCGGCTGCACAAACCCGGTTTTTACGAAACCGTTGGTTTCACCTTCGCCGAAAAAGGCATCGCCCCGCCGCAGGTAGCGCCCGTTGGGCGTCGACTGCTCGGGCTTATCAAAGAAATACGCCGTTTCCACCGCAACGCGGTATTTGCGGCCCGCCCCGGTCAGTACGCCAACGGGTTCCTCGCGGTCGGTCCCTGGCGCCGCGCTGGGGGCTGGGGCCGGGGTTTCGACCGCCGCAACGGGCGGGTCCACGCGCATTTCGGAGTTTGGCCCGCGGCCGTTGTCACTGGAGCACGAGGGCAACGCAGCCATCCCGGCAGCAAGCCCCGCCAGCACCAGCAGAAGGGCATCCCGGCCTTTGCCAGCCAGTTCGGGGAGGGTGAGGCGTCGGGGGCTGTTGCCCGGCTGGGGTCGGTCTGCTCCTGCGCGGTGGTACTTGTTCATCCGCATTGTACGTTACGACTCCGATACCCGTTCTCGGTTTCACGATACCCGGCTGACGCAGTGTGAGGTGTGCGGTGGCCATTGCATAGGCCACAAAAAAGCGCTATGCCGTGTGGCATAGCGCTTTTTTGTGGTGGTTTCCGGCTGCGGGCTACTTCAGCTCGATGCCCTGGTCGGCCATTTGCTGCTCGGCCTTGGCGTGGTTGGCCATATATTCGGCGTGCTGGGCCTCGGTGCGGGTGCTGCCGAGGCTGGCGAAGTGCTCGCGCAGCTTATCGGCGGGCAGGTCGGCCCCGTACGAAGGGGTGCCGGGCTGCTGCCGCCACGACTCGTGCAGGGTGCCGTCGTCCACGGCGTCAAAGCCCAGCTCTTCCACCAGGGCCATTATTTTTTGCTTGGCGGCGGCATCGTCGCCGGCAACGGGTAGGGCAAAGCGGCCGGGCGTGCCGGCGGGCAGGCCTTTGTTCTGGAGGTGGTCGGCGTAGATGTTGTTGAACACCTTCACCACCGGGCGGCCCAGGTGCTGCTGTACCCACTCGCTCTCGGTGAGGTCGCCGGTTTCGAGCTCCGCGATTTTGCCGTCGCGCAGCATGGGGTAGTAGTTGCTCGTGTCGATGACGGGTACCTCGGCCGGCACGCCGGCGAACAGGTCTTTGGGCAGGTCGGGGATGTTTTTCAGCGGAATGGTGACCACGACAATATCGCCGTGCTTCGCCGCTTCTTCAGCCGTAACGGGCGTCGCGCCGGTTTTTTGGGCTACGTCGCCCAGGGTTTCGGGGCCGCGGGAGTTGGCGATTTTAACAGAGTGGCCGAGGCTGACGAGCCGCACGGCGAGGGCGCTGCCGATGTGGCCGGCCCCAATGATTCCAATGTTCATACTGCGAAAGTTTAGGATTTGCGCGGCGGCGATGCGCGGCCGCAGGTAGCTAAACAGCAGCGGCGGCCAGTTGCTTTTTTGGGCGGGCAATTACGTGGGATGGTCATACACTCATTTAACCGGAAACTGCCGGGGCAGCCCCACCGAATCAGGATGCCAATTCAACTCGCGTCGCGCCCGCGCCCGCAGCGCCGTTTCGAAGACTTGCTCGTTAAGCATATCCAGGCTGGCCACGAACACCGTAGCCGTACGTCGGTCATTCTTTTCCAGCAGCAGGTAGCTTCGGTGCCCCAGCCAATGCCATTGCTCGGGTATCGTATCAGCCTGGGGCGGACCGTAGCGGGTCGTTAAACGGCGAAGCAACTCATCATATTCTTCTGGCGCTTTCAACTGGGCATCAACGCCGATAAAGCGGCCCAGCCGGAACCAGTAGGTGAGCGGTAAGCGCATCCCGGCGATTGTCGTTGTATCGCCCGGGCGGCTATACAGCCGGGTTGTACGCCAGCGTTTACCAGTTCCGGCAAACTGCTTCTCAAATCCAGCTATGCGCTCGGCCCGCACGCCAAACGCCAGTCCGCCTACGCCAGTCGCGTCATCAAGCGCCAGGAATGGCGCTTGCGCCGGCAGAGCGGCCATTTGTAGCGCGGCGACAGCGAGAAAAGCTACAATACGAATACGCTTCATAACATCAGCTTAAGCCTTTGGATAACCGCTGCGGACCCCCGAAACTCCTTGCTTACAGCCCCGGAATTTTCGCCCCGCGCTCCCGCGCCACGTCCTGGGCCAGCTCATACCCCGCATCGGCGTGGCGGAAGATGCCCAGGCCAGGGTCGGTGGTGAGGACGCGCTTCAGGCGTTCGGCTTTTTCGGGGGTGCCGGTGGCTACGATGACCATGCCGGAGTGGGTGCTGTTGCCGATGCCCACGCCGCCGCCGTTGTGCAGGCTCACCCAGTCGGCCCCGCTGGCGCAGTTGGCCAAGGCGTTGAGCAGGGGCCAGTCGGCCACGGCGTCGGAGCCGTCCTTCATACCTTCGGTTTCGCGGTTGGGCGAGGCCACCGAGCCGCAGTCGAGGTGGTCGCGGCCGATGACGATGGGGGCCGAGACTTCGCCCCGCGCCACGAGGTCGTTTATCACAAGGCCGAACTGCTCGCGCTCGCCGTAGCCCAGCCAGCAAACCCGCGCCGGCAGGCCGATGAAGGGCACTTTGGCCTGGGCCTTTTCAATCCAGCGGGCCAGCAGCTTGTTGTCGGGGAAGGTTTCGAGCAGGGCGCGGTCGATGCGCAGAATGTCGGCCGGGTCGCCACTAAGCGCAGCCCAGCGGAAGGGCCCCTTGCCCTCACAAAACAGCGGCCGAATGTAGGCGGGCACGAAACCGGGGTACAGGAACTGGCCGTTCTCGTCGCGCACGGTCAAGCCACCTTTTTCGGCCTGGCCGCGCAGGTTGTTGCCGTAGTCTACGGCAATGGTGCCGCGCCGCTGCATCTCCAGAATAGCCTGCACGTGCTTCACGATGGAGGCCAGCGCCAGTTTCTTGAACGCCTCGGGATTGGTTTCGCGCAGGGCCAGCACCTCGATGATGTCGCCTTCAGGAATATAGTCCATCAGGTCGTGGGCGGAGGTTTGGTCGGTCACGATTTCGGCGTTGAAGCCTAATGCCAGCAGCTGCGGCAGCACCGTGGCCGCGTTGCCCGTCAGGCCCACCGACCAGCCTTTGCCGGCGGCTTTGGCCTGCTCGCACAGCTCCAGGGCGTGGGGGAGGTCGCGGGCCTGCTCATCCACGTAGCCTTCGCGCACTTTCTGCTGCACCCGCTCGGCAATCGGCTCGATAACGAGGCAGACGCCGTCGTTCATGGTCACGGCCAGGGGCTGCGCGCCGCTCATGCCACCCAAGCCGGCCGTCACGGTGATGGTGCCGCGCAGGCTGCCGCCGAAATGCTGCTCGGCCATCGCGGCAAACGTTTCATAAGTGCCCTGCAAAATGCCCTGGGTGGCAATGTAAATCCAGGAACCGGCCGTCATCTGGCCGTACATCATCAGGCCCAGCTTGTCGAGCTCGTCAAAGTATTCCTGGGTGCTCCAGGCGGGCACGAGGTTGCTGTTGGCGATGAGCACGCGGGGCGCGTGGGGCCAGGTGCGCAGCACGCCCACGGCCTTGCCGCTCTGCACGAGCATGGTTTCGTCGGCTTCCAGTTCCTTGAGCGTCTTCACGATAACCTGGTATTCCTTCCAGTTGCGGGCGGCGCGGCCGGCCCCGCCGTACACAATCAGCTCGTCATACACCAGGCTCACGGCGGGGTCGAGGTTGTTTTCCAGCATCCGCAGGGCGGCTTCGGCTTCCCAGGTTTTGCAGCGCAGCGTGGTGCCGTGGGCCGCCCGGATGGTTTCTTCGGGCTTAAATTCGTAGAACATCGGGCGCTTGCCGTCGGGTTTGGGCGGGGCGGCGGACAGGGAGTTGGCTTCGAGGTTGAGCTCGGCGGCTGGGTTGGCGGTGGGCATTGTAGGTGGGAGATTGGGGTGGTGCGGCAAGTTATGCAACGGGCGAAGAAAGCAATGACTTGTTCCGCGCTTCGCCCTCCTTACCAGGCAAGTCGGTTAGCCCAATGGCTACTTTATCCCATCAATGGGGCCATACCAAATAGAAGTTGGAGCAGCGGGCACCGCCGCCGACACGCTGGCCGGGATGCCGTTGGCGAACCGGGCCGCCAGCCGCTGTTCAAACGGGCGAAACCTGCGAAGCAGGTAGATGGTCGCAACGGCGTACCAGATATACAGCACATTCATCCCCATCGTGAGCTGCACGTACGTAAGTATCTGGTCCATCGTATCGCCATCGACCGGAGTCCGAATTCCCCGGCCGATGAAAATGGTGACAAGCCGTAAGACCCACCAGCCGCCAATCAGGCTGTTATCCCGCTCATAGCGAATGGCCTCATCGGGCTGGGCATAGCGTTGGGTGAGGACCCAGAGGTCCTTCAGCACCTGGTATGGGTACCAAAGATTCATTATCGGGATGAACCAGCCCCAGCCGCCGGCCCCTTCGGAGTGGCGCGGGCGGGGTGTTTTGTGCAGCCGGTGCAGGTTGGCGTAGGCGCGGTGCGCCCACAGCACCAGCGCGATGAAGGCCAGGAGCACCAGCACCAGCTGTGTGCCGCCAGTTGCCTGCTGCCGCCAGTCGCTGGCCTCCACTTGCGCATGCGGCACTTTGATGCCAGCCGCCATTTTCCGCATCATCAAGTACTCCATCACCGTGGATGCCAGCGTGAGCAGGCTGGCTCCCACTACTATCCACTGAAAAAGAATGGCGTAGCGAATCCGCTGGCTGTTATCAAGAATCCGAGGCATTGAGCAGGATGGTGGAAGTGGGAAGGGCCGCGAAGGTAGCAGCGGCCGCTGCCGTAACACTGTTCCAGTTGTTTGCCGTAAGCTACCCGGCCCTTCACCGCACCGTTTCCCTATTTGCCTCGCCCGCCATGAGCCCCGCTTACACCCCCATCGACTGCCACTTCTACGACCGCCTCGAAGCCGCCGCCACCCAGCGCCGCCGCGTGGCCCTGCAATATTTCAACGACCTGCGCCAACTCTGCCTGGATTCGGGCGTGATTGACACGTTTTTCATCCGCGAGAAAGTCGAATACCTGCGCCTGAAATCGGGCGAGGAAATCAGGCTCGACCACCTCATCTGCCTCGACGATACGCCCGCGCCGCTCTACGCCGACTACCCCGATTTCAGCGGCGGCTGCTAAAACGGCATTGGTACCCAGGCACGAATAAAAGAACGTCATGCTGCGCTTGTCGAAGCATCGTTACCGCGCAACGCAACCCATTCGATTGGATTACTAACGCGGTGCAGATGCTTCGACAAGCGCAGCAGGACGTGCTGTTTTATTCAAAAGCAACCGAACCTACTCCCGCGTCTGGTCCACGCTGATGCCGCCGTTGGTGGTCACGGCCTTTACCGTAGCCCCGCCCTGGCCCAGGCTGGCCTCCACTTCCTTGTGGAACATGCCCGTTTTGGTCACCGGCAGCTCGGTGCGGATGCCGCCCATGTTGGTGCTCGTGAACAGGCGGGCCGAGTATGCGCGCGGCAGCTTCCAGTGAATGCCGCCGTTGGTGGTGGCCACGTCGAGGCCCTGGCCCTGCCACTGGCTGCCGTTGAGCGCAATGTTGAGGCCGCCGTTGGTGGTTTCGCCCTTCACGCTGCCGCCCAGGTTGGCCAGGCTCACGCCGCCGTTGGTGGTTTCGAAGCGAATGGCGGCCTGCACGTTTTCGATGCTGATGCCGCCGTTGGTCGTGTTCAGGGCCAGGGCGGTGGTGCGGGGCACGAAAATTTCGTAGCTCACGCTCCAGTTGTGGTCCTTGTCGGGGTCGGCGGCGCGCAGGGTGTTGCTCTGGGTGGCAATGCTGATGCGGTGGGCGCGGGCAGCCGCATCGGCTTCCGTGGTGCCCCAGGACTGCACTTTGGCCCGGATGCGCACATTCGGCCCATCCCAGCCGCGCACCGTGATGCCGCCGTTGGGGCCGCCGTCCACGGTCAGGGGCTGGCCGTTGGGGGCGGGCATGGCCAAGTCGCGGGTTTCGCAGAACTGCTGCTGGGCTTTGTCGCCGCGGCTCCAGGAGCCGTTGTTGTTGCAGGTGGTTTCGAACCGGGGCTCGGGGGTGGTTTGGGCGCTGGCCCCGAGCGAGGCGGCCAGTACGACGAGTGCAGAAAGCAGGGTTTTCATGAGGAAAAGAAAAAGGGGTTGGGGATGTGAAAGTACAGATGCGCACCAGCCGGCGGCGGTTGCCCGGTGGGTGGCGGCGAAAGGGTTACCGGCCTCGCACCGGTTCGTTACAGGCCGTCCAAAACTTTTTTTGGAACACTCTTCCGTCCCTTTCCCGTATTCACTCCCAACTTCCTGCCCCACCCTCACCAAACCCCCAAGCCCCATGGATACCCTTGCCGCCGGCGTCACCCAGTTGCGCATTCAGCGCTTTGTCAACGTTTATTTTGTCGAAACCGGCACGCCCGGCGAGTGGGTGCTCATTGATACCGGCCTGCCCGGCAGCGCCAAAACCATTATCGCCGCCGCCGACGAGCTGTTCTTCCCCGGCTCCCACCCCGAAGCCATTCTCCTCACCCACGGCCACCTCGACCACCTGGGCTCGGCCCGCGAGCTGGCCGACCACTGGAAAGTGCCCGTTATCGTGCATCCGCTGGAGCTGCCCTACGTGACCGGCCAGGCCCTGTACCCGCCCCGCGACCCTACCGTGGGCGGTTCGCTGGCCTTCATGAGCCGCTTCTTCCCCGCCCAGCTGCCCAACCTCACCGACCGCGTGCAGGCCCTCGATGCCGACGACCCCAGCACGCCTTTCCTCATGGCCTGGCAGTGGCTGCACGTGCCCGGCCATGCCCCCGGCCAGCTGGCTTTCTTCCGCGAAGCCGACCGCGTGCTGCTGGGGGCCGATGCCTTCGCCACCTGCCACCACGACTCGGTGCCCGCCATTCTGCTGGCCAAGCCCGACATCCGCCGCGCCGGCACGCCTTTCAACTACGACTGGGCAGCGTCCCTGAAATCGGTGCAAACCCTGGCCGCGCTCAATCCCAAAGCCATTGGCTGCGGGCACGGCCCGGTTATCCTCGGCCCGGAAGCCGCCACCGGCCTGCATCAGCTGGCCGATAATTACCCCATTCCTGCCCACGGCCGCTACGTGGCCGAGCCCGCCCGCACCGATGCCAGCGGGGTCGAATACCTACCGCCCGCGCCCAACGACCCGCTCCCCAAGCAGCTAGCCATCATCGGCGGCAGCCTGCTGGCGGCGGGCGCGGCCTGGCTGCTCACCGGTGGCCGGCGCAAAAGCCGCAAGTCGAAAGCTGACAAAAAAGCCGCGAAAGCCGCGAAAAAAGCGAGCCGTTACCCCTCGCCTACACCGCCGCTGTACCGGGACGGTGTGGGCAGTTAAGCGTGGCAGGTTAAGCACTAAAAAGAACCGGTTTCTTAACGCCCAACCTTAATCGCTACTCCCGTTAGATAAGCGGTGATGATGGTGGCGGCTAAGCGGGCGGTCTGGTTGTCGCGGTCGTAGAGTGGGTTCAGCTCCACAACTTCGAACAGCCGGACCGCCTCTTTTTGGCCGGCCAGCAATGCCGCCTCCACAGCCTGACGGGGCGTGAAGCCGTCGGCGCTGGGAGCCGACACGGCCGGCGCGTAGGCTTCGGCGCAGCCATCGATATCAAAGCTCACAAAGGCGGGGCCATTTTTGGTGGCGCGGCTTAGCGCCCGGCTGGCGTATAGCTCCATCCCATCTTTCTGAATATGAGGCAACGGCACGATAGCCGCCTGCTGCTGGTGCAGGAAGTCGATGTCTTCGCGGGTATTCAAATTTGAATGCAGGCCGATTTCCGTGAAGCGCGGTCCGGCCAGAAAGCCCTCGCGCAGCAGCTTGCCAAACGGCGTGCCGCTGCTGATGAGGCCGGGCCGGTCCTTCACATCGGCGTGGGCATCGAAGTTGAGCCCGCCCACCGGCTGGCCCCCGGTGGCATCAACCAGGCCCCGCACCGTGGAATACGTGCCATCGTGCGAGCCGCCCAGCACCACCACGCGCGGGTATTGCTGCAGCAGCGCCGCCAGCTGCGCCCGAATATGCGCGTGGTTGCGGGCGTGGTCGGCATGGCGCAGGTTCAGGTTGCCGGCTTCGGCAATCCGCAGGCTTTCGAGACTGATGTTGTGTTCAAGGTTGTAAGTTTTGTGGTAGCGGCGCAGCTCGCGCCGGATGGCGTCGGGCGCGTGCGTAGCCCCGGCGCGGCCGCCTTCGAGTACGGTGCCGAAATCGAGGGGCAGGCCCACCAAGCACACGTCGGCTTCGGGCAGCTCGGCGGCGGGGCGAATGAGGTCGCGCAGGAAAGTGGGCATCAGCAAAGCGGATTGAGTTAAGTTGCGGCTCCCGACTTTTGCGCCCGGCCCCGGCAGCGCAAAGGTGGTACGGTTTTGCCTGAAGCCTGCTTTCTCCATCCACTTTCCCATTTATGCGCTCCGCTCGTCATGTTACTTTGCTGCTGGGACTGCTGCTGACAGCTGGCGCTACCATGCCCGCCGCCGCGCAAGCCCCGGCCCCGCTCCGGCTTATCGGCAACTACCGCTACACGGGCTACACCGTGTTCGAAGCCGAAAGCCCCAACGAGCCCACCGCCGTGCGCGGCGTGGGCGGCACCCTGCTGCTACGGCCCGACGGCACCTACGCCAAGCGCCTGACCCTCGCGCTGGGCACCCGCACTATCCCCTTCACCCAGGATGGCACCTACACCCTGGCCGGCGACAGCATCCGCTTCGCCTTCCGCGACCAGAAGGGGGCCGACGTGCAGCGCGGCACCGCCCGCCTCGACTCCGTGGGCCGGCACCTTACCATCATCATTCTGGGCTACCCGGCCGGCAGCCAGGGCTTATATGAGCTCGAAGCCGCACCAGCCGAAGCTGTAATTGCACCGGCCCCAACTCCGGCCCCGGCTACGGCTCCGCCACTGGTGACCAAGCCCCGCAAAAAGCGCCGCCGCTAGCCCAGGCAGAGCCATCGCCATTGCCACCCCCGCCCCTTCTGGCTAACTTGCGGCCCGTTTCGGCTCCGCTGGCCCGCCAGCCCGCCGCCACGGCACTGTTAATTGCTCATTGCTACTAGTTAATTGACCTAAATGGGACGCGCGTTTGAATTCAGAAAAGGCCGCAAAATGAAGCGGTGGGATAAAATGTCGAAAGACTTCACCCGCATCGGCAAAGAAATCGTGATGGCCGTGAAGGAAAACGGCCCCAACCCCGACTCCAACGCCCGCCTGCGCGCGGCCATGCAAAACGCCAAGGGCGTAAACATGCCCAAGGACCGCGTGGAAGCCGCCATCAAGCGCGCCAGCAGCAAGGAAGAAAAGGACTACGCCGAAGTGGTGTACGAGGGCTATCTGCCCCACGGCATCGCCATCGTCATCGAAACTGCCACCGACAACCCCACCCGCACCGTTTCCAACGTGCGCCTCATTTTCAACCGCAACGAGGGCACGCTCGGCACCGCCGGCAGCAGCGACTACACCTTCACCCGCAAGGGCGTGTTCAAGCTGGCCGCCGCCGGCCTCGACCGCGACGAGCTGGAACTGGAGCTGATTGATTTCGGAGCCGAAGACGTGTACGAAACCACCGAAGAAGACGAGCACGGCGCCGAGCACAAGTTCATCGTCATCGAAACCGCCTTCACCGACTTCGGCCAGATGCAGAAGGCCCTTGAAGCCCAGGGCCGCCACGCCGTAAGCGTGAACCTGCAGCGAGTACCCAACATCACCGTGTCGCTCACCGACGAGCAGCTGGAAGAGGTGATGACCATCATCGAGAAGTTTGAAGACGATGAGGACGTGCAGGCCGTGTACCACACGGTGGGCTAGGGCAGTAGCAAACCCCAACAAAGAGTGTCATTGCAGCGCTGCGCGCTGCAATGACACTCTTTTCTCGTTCGTTCATTCGCTCCCATGCTGCCCGCCGCTCCCGCGCCCCTCGTCTACCGCCCCGGCCTCAACGGCATCCGGGCCATCTGCGTGTGGCTGGTGGTGCTGGCCCACTGGACGCTGCCCGGCTTCCCCCTCGGCGAGATGGGCCGCATCCCGTTTTTCGTACTTAGCGGCTACCTCATTTCCGGCATCGTCTGGAAGCAGCAGGTGTACCCCGGCGCGCCGGTTGGCTGGCGGCGGCGGCTGGGCGTCTTCTATCGGCGGCGGATGCTGCGCATTCTGCCGCCTTATTATCTGGCCCTGACGCTGGGCCTGCTGCTGCCCTTAGCTACGCTGCGCGAATACCCCGGCTGGTTTATTCTGCCGGTTTCGAACCTATTGTTCTACCGGCTGGGCCATTGGGGCGAGGGTGTGGGCCACTACTGGACCATGGCCGTCGATGAGCAGTTTTACCTGCTCTGGCCGCTGCTGCTGGGCCTGCTGGGCCGGCGGGTGAGTACGCAGCTGGCCGTGATAATTGCCAGCGTGCTCTTCCGCATCTGGTGGAGTTTGCACGTCACGCCCACGCTCACCTTCGTGCTGCTGCCCGCCTGCCTCGATATGTTTGCTCTCGGCGGCCTGCTCCGCATCATCGAGCCGCAGCCCTGGGTCCGCCGCTTGGCACGCGGCCGCTGGGTACTGCTGGCCTGGGCCGCCTGGGCCGCCATCTGGGCGCTGCTGGAAGTATTGCACGCGCACGACATTTGGCTGTTGATTTCCACTACGGCCGGCGGGCTGGCCTCGGTGGTCACCCTCAACTGGGCGGTGCAGCTGGTCGGGCCGGCCGCCATCGGCAGCGCGCGCCTGCTGCAACATCCGCTGCTGCAATGGGTGGGCCTGCGCAGCTACGGCTGCTATCTGTATCATCTGCTGCTGGTGGTGTTTTACCAACGCGCCGTATACCACATTTTTCCGGCCGCCGCCACGCGCCAGTTCTGGCTCGGCCCATTGCCCACCGTGCTGCTGCTCACGCCGCTACTGCTGCTGCTGGCCGCTGCTTCTTGGGCCTGGCTGGAGGCGCCGCTGAACCGGGTGAAAAGCCGGCTACGTTATTCCTGAATTAGTGTGTAAGTCAAGGAATGAAACGGTACATCTATTTGAAAATTAGTTTATTGATTCTCATAGCGTGGGTCACAAGCCACACGCTGTATGTAGTGGTAGATGGCCTCCGCGATGAGGGCAAAACCGCCGATGTTGCCGTTATACTCGGCAACAAAGTCAACGAGGATGGGACCCTATCGACTAGATTAAAGCAACGCTTGGAATGTGGCCTACAACTCTATCGCCGCGGGCGCACCAAGCAGCTTATGGTCAGCGGCGGCTTGGGGAAAGAAGGCTTTTTGGAGGGCGACAAAATGAAGCTATTTTTACTTGAGCAGGGTGTGCCTGACTCCGTAATAATCGTTGATAATCACGGCAACAACACCCTTGCAACGGTAAAAAACACCCTCCGGTTAAAAGACAGCCTCAACTTTAAAAGTATACTGGTCGTCTCGCAGTATTTTCATATCACCCGAACCAAGATGCTGTTTCGCAGGCAAGGCTTCACGAATATCAGTAGTACAAGTCCACGTTATTTTGAAGCCAGGGATATTTACGCGCTACTACGTGAATTCGCGGCTTATTACACCGAATAAAAAAGTACCGCTACTGAAACTATCAGCAGCGGCACTTCTCGTTTGCAGCACGGCAATTACCTAATCCACATTATCGTGCAGAAATCGGTTATCGCCCAGCAGCTCATTATCATCCGATAAGTTGAAGCGGGAGATATTCTGGGCCGAGCTCGGCTCCACATTCTCCAGCTTCACCTGGCGGCGCAGGTAGGCAGGCGTGTCGTACTGGCTCACCGCTTCGGGCGGCAGGCCGTTGCTGAGTTCCTGCAGGCGGCGGCGGCGCTCTAGGGCCTGGGCATCCATGGCCGGGCGGGGGCGGTGGGCCTCCGGGCCAGCCGCTGGCGCAGCGGCAGCCGCGCTCGAAGTGAGTACGGGCTCCGTGGGCGCGCTGGCCGGAATGCCGGCCAAAGGTGGCGTATTGTGTGCCGAAGGGCCATTCAAATCGTGCAGCACGCGGGCGGGCTCCGGCGCGCCAAAGCTGGGCACGAACGGGGCCGAAGTAGCCGAGGCCGCCGAATTGGCTTCCGAACGGGGCATTTCAGCCGCCGGGGCCGGGGCCGCAATCGGCTCGTGCGAGGTGCTCCCGCTGCCCAAGGTGGGCGTAGTGATGGAGTGCGCGTCGCGGGCAAAACCCGTAGCAATCACCGTCACCCGAATGCTCTGGCCCAAGGTATCGTCGATGCCGTGGCCGAAAATCATTTCGGCGTCCTGCCCGGCTTTCTCTTGGATGTACTCCGTGATTTCCGTCAGCTCGTCCATTTCCAACTCGTGCTCGACGCCCGACATGATGGAGAGCAAGATGCGCTGGGCCCCGTGGATGTCGGTGTTATTGAGCAGCGGCGAGTTCAGGGCTTCCTCAGCGGCGCGGCGAGCGCGGTTTTCGCCTTCGGTCACGCTGCTGCCCATTACGGCGGCTCCGCTGTCCTTCATCACCGTTTTCACGTCTTCAAAGTCCACGTTCACATCGGCCGTTACGGTGATGATTTCGGCAATGGACTTGGCGGCCGTGGTCAGCACGGTGTCAGCTTTGGCGAAAGCGGCTCCCATCGTCAGGTTGCCGTAAATCTGCGGCAGCTTGTCGTTGAGAATCACCAGCACCGTGTCGCAGTGCTCGCTCAGGGCTTTGATGCCTTCTTCGGCCTGCTGGCGCTTCTTTTTGCCCTCAAACATGAACGGGGCCGTCACGATGCCAACTGTGAGGATGCCCAGCTCCTGCGCCACCTGCGCGATTACGGGGGCCGCGCCGGTACCGGTGCCACCGCCCATGCCGGCCGTGATGAAGAGCATCTTGGTGCCCTGGTTCAGCAAATCGCGGATTTGCTCCTTGCTCTCAATGGCGGCCTGGCGGCCGCGCTCGGGCTTGGCTCCTGCGCCGAGGCCTTCGGTCAGGTCCACTCCAATCTGGAGCTTATTGGGCACCGTGGAGCTTTGCAGCGCCTGGTGGTCGGTGTTGCAGATGATAAACTCCACGTCCTTGATGCCCTGCTTGTGCATGTGCTTCACGGCATTGGAGCCACCGCCGCCAACCCCAA
>JALYUH010000155.1 GCA_030853985.1 Bacteroidota bacterium
CGCTCCGGCCGCACGGTGCTGCGACGGATTCGCTGCGGCTCGATGCCAAGGGCATGGATATCAAAGCAATAGCCTTGATGCAGGGTGCAACTTCCACGCCGCTAAAATATGATTACAATCAACAGCAGCTGCTCATCCATTTGGGCCGCCCGATTCCGGCTGGTGAATCCTATACCATCTATCTCGACTACACGGCCAAGCCCGACGAGCTGAAGGCCAAGGGCAGCGATGCCATTGGCGAGGCCAAGGGCCTGTATTTTATCAACCCCGACAGTGCGGTGGCCGGCAAGCCGGTGCAAATCTGGACGCAGGGCGAGTCGGAATCCAACTCTGCCTGGTTCCCGACCATCGACAAGCCCAACCAGAAAACGACCACCGAAATCAGCCTCACGGTGCCCGCCAAGTACGTCACGCTCAGCAATGGCGCGCTCACGAGCCAGACGCCCGCCGGCCCTAGCCTGCGCACCGACACCTGGAAAATGGACCAGCCGCACGCGCCCTATTTGGTGATGCTGGCCGTGGGCGACTTCAAAATTACCAAAGACACCTGGCGCGGCAAGGAGGTCAGCTACTATCTCGAACCCCGATACGCCGCCCAGGCCCGGGCCATTTTCGGCCGCACGCCGCAGATGCTGGAGTTCTTTTCGCAGCGCCTCGGGGTGGATTTTCCGTGGAATAAATATAGCCAGATTGTGTGTCGCGAATACGTGGCCGGGGCCATGGAAAACACCACGGCCTCGCTGTTTGGCGAGCAGGCGCAGGGCACGGCCCGCGAGCTGCTGGACTGGGAATACGCCGGGGTGGAGCGCGAAATTGCCCACGAGCTGTTCCACCACTGGTTTGGCGACTACGTGACGGCCGAAAGCTGGAGCAACCTGACGATGAACGAGTCGTTCGCTAATTTCAGCGAAATCATCTGGGCCGAGCACGCCCACGGGGCCGATGCCGGGGCCGCGCAGGCCGAGCTCAGCCGGCGCACCTACCTGCGCGACCCTGGCAACTACGCCCGGCCGCTGGTGTACTTCAAGTATGCCGATAAGGAGGACATGTTCGACAACGTGACGTACCAAAAGGGCGGTAGCATCCTCAACATGCTGCGCGCCGAGCTGGGCGAGGACGTTTTCTTCAGGGGCCTGCAACGCTACCTCACCCAAAATGCCCTCGGCACCGGCGAGCCCCACCAGCTACGGCTGGCGTTGGAAGCAGCTTCGAGCCGCGATTTGAACGAATTTTTCAATCAGTGGTACTACCGCGCCGGCCACCCCATCGTAACCATTGATTACCAGTGGGATGCCGCCCGCCAGCGCCAGGCCGTGGTGGTGCGCCAGACCCAGGATGGCGCGCCATTCGTGCTGCCGCTGCAAGTTGATATCTACGCCAACGGCCGGGCCCGGCGCTACCCCGCCACCCTGCGCCACGCCGTGGACACGCTGTATTTCCCGGCTGCCACCCGGCCCGATTTGGTGAACGTGGACGCGGAAAAAGTGCTGCTCT
Organism: Bacteroidota bacterium; assembly: GCA_030853985.1. Lineage (GTDB taxonomy): Bacteria > Bacteroidota > Bacteroidia > Cytophagales > Hymenobacteraceae > Hymenobacter. The sequence continues at coordinate 1,495 of JALYUH010000155.1, forward strand.
GGCAGAAGAAGGACCACAAGTCGCTGGCCGCATTTGCCTACCAGGGCCGCCACGCCCCGCGCTACCTCGACCGCCGTGAAGCCCTCGCCGCCGCTCAAGCCCAACCCGCCGACCCGCTGGCGCGGCAAATTCTGGTAGCGGGCCTCACCGACAAATCGGCCGCCCTCCGGCAGCTAGCCATCGAAGCGCTCGACCTCAAAAACGCTGCCTTGCGCCAGGCCGCCGCCCCGCTGCTGCTGCTGCTTGCCGCCACCGATTCATCGGGGCAGGTGCGGGCGGCCGCGCTCACCTGCTTGGGCGGGCTCAAGGAGCAGCGTTACGCTCCGATTTTTGTCAAAGCCTTGGCCAGCAAGTCGTACCGGGTGCAGGGGGCCGCGCTGCAAGGCTTGGTGCCGCTGAAACCGACCGAGGCCCTGGCCCGCGCCACCGCCTTCGAGGCCGACAACCAGGGAGCCCTGACGGTGGCGCTGGCGAACGTATATGGTGCGGCCGGCGGCCCGGCGCAGTGGCCGCTGATGCTGGCCAAATACGATGCCGCCGACGTGAATGGCCGCTTCGGAATGCTGGACGGCTTCATCGAAATCCTCGGCCGCCTCGACGACGCTACGGCGCTGGAGCAAGGCCTCACCCGCCTCCGCGACCTGACCGTGAAATACAAGCCCTATGTGAATTCGGAGCGGATTATCGGCCTGTTCCAACAGGTGCAGCAGCGGCAGGCGGCCCGCCCCCAGGCGGCGCGGGCGGCGGCGCTGGTGGCGCAGGCGGTGGCGGCTATTCGGGCGGCGAAGTAGAAAGCCCTGCTCGGAGGAACTTCCCTTTCGGAGTGCAACTCTGAAAGAGCAAGCGAAAAAGACGAGCGTGAAACGAGTTTACTAAACTCATCTGCTTACAACGTTTCATAAACTTTGATTACTAAACGGGTTTCTTAAACTCGGCCGACGTTGCGGAAGCCGGTTCGCAAGCCATTCTGATTCTCTGAGTTGTTTAATTTAGTGGTTCAGGAAAAAGAACGTTATTTTTAGCTCCGCTTTACCTTGTCCCCTTCACCGAATTATCAATGAACAAGCCGGTACTATCCCTCCTCGTTTTCTTAGGCTTTGCGTCGGCCCCGGCTTTTGCACAGGACAGCCTCCGTCTAAAAACCGTTGAAATGGTTATCAAGGGCAAAACTTTTCGTGGGGTATATCCAGCCAAAGGACAAACACTCTTCATTGACATAAAGGGCAAAACCATCAAACGCCTATCCGGCGATAAAAGAATCAAAGACGATGTCTACGGCATTGAAACGATAAAAAGGAAGGGTGCAGCCACCACCTATACCTGTCAGGCCATAAGCGATACGCCTCCCCATCCTCAACTAATAACCGTCGACGGGGAAAAAAGAAGGATACGTTTTCAGTCCAAAGACTATCCTATGTCCGACAGCCTTGCCTCCTACGTGGAGTATTTCTATTAGCCTTGAAAGTATCTACCGCTGCTATCAGCTCAAAAGGGAAAGTGAAATGGAGGGCAAGCCGCAAACTGAATTTGCTTTGAGTTTACCAAAACGGTGGTTCTGCCATCCTTTCACAGCATCCCCTCATCCGCAAAGCTGTAGTAGCCTTGGTCGGAATAAATCAGATGGTCGAGAATCGGTAAATCCAGGAAATTGCCGGCTTCTTTTAATTTCTTGGTAAGCTGAATGTCGGCGGCGCTGGGGTTGCGGTTGCCGCTGGGGTGGTTGTGCACCAGGATAATGCTGCTGGCCAGCTGCTCCAGGGCTTCCTTGAAAATCATTTTCGGGTCGGCCACGGTACCGGCCACGCCGCCCCGGCTGATGGCGGTTTTGCGCATTACCACATTAGCGCGGTTCAGCAGAATTACCCAGAATTCCTCGTGCGGCAAATCCATCAGGTTGGGGCGGATGAGATTGTAGATGTCGCGCGAGCAGGTGATGGTGGTGCGCGGGGCGGCATCGCCTTCCTTGCGGCGGCGGCCGAGCTCCAGCGCGGCCACCACCGTGATGGCTTTGGCCGGGCCAATGCCGGGGTGGCGGCAGAGCTGCTTCACGCTTTCGCGGGCCAGCGCGTTGAGGTCGTTGCCCACGCCTTGCAGCATGAGTTTGCCCACGTCCACGGCCGTGAGTTTGGTGGTGCCCGAGCCGATGAGAATGGCCAGCAGCTCGGCATCGGAAAGCGTGGCGCGACCTTTGGCCATGAGCTTTTCGCGGGGCCGGTCGTCCTCGGCCCAGCTTTTGATGCCGGACAGGGTGGGCGCGGGGTAGGCGGGCGGCGGGGCCGGGGGTTTGGGCAGAGCGTCAGAGGTTTCCATGCGGGGCGACGGTGGGAGTGGGTAAAAAGTGCGTTAAATGTAAAGCAAAACCCGGCCTGGCACGTTTAAGCTTCGCAGCTGCCGGCGCACCAATGCGTAGCGGCTTTATCCGCTTTCGATTCACTATGCGAAATCCGTTGGTTTTATGGTTGGTGCTGGCCGCGATTGTGCTGGCCGAATATTATGGGTATCAGGCCGTGCGCACGGCTACGCAGCACCTGTCGGCCAATGGCCGGCGGGCGGCGGCCATTGGCTATTGGCTGCTCACGGCGGGCACCTGGATGGCGGCCGGCTGGGCCGGCAGCACCCGCCAAATGGGCAACACGGTCCTCAAAAGCTACCTGATGAGTTTGCCGCTGCTGCTGCTGGCCGGCAAGCTGTTCATCCTGCTGCCGCTGCTGCTCGAAGACCTCACGCGGCTGGGCCGTTGGGCCGTGGGCAACAGCGGCCGGCCCGCCGGCACCGAAGCCGGGGCCATTCCGCGCAGCGAGTTTCTGGCCCGGCTCACGCTGGCGCTGGGCGCCATTCCGGCGGTGGCCCTGCTGTGGGGCATGGTGAAGGGCGGCACCGACTACACTGTGCGCCGCGTGCCGCTGAAATTCCCCAACCTGCCACCGGCCTTCGATGGCTTCAAGGTGCTCCAGATTTCAGATTTGCACACCGGCAGCTTCAACTCGACGGAGCCGCTGGAGCGCGCCGTGGCCATGATTAACGCCCAGCATGCCGACCTGATTCTGATGACCGGCGACTTGGTGAACAACCGCGCCACCGAGGTCGAGCCGCACATTCCGGCCCTGCGCGGCATCAAGTCGGAACTGCCCATATTTTCCAGCCTCGGCAACCACGACTACGGCGACTACGTGCCCGAATTCCGCGACGACCGCAACCTATGGCGGCAGAACCTGGAGCGCCTGATGCAGAACCACGCCAAAATCGGCTGGACGCTGCTCAACGACACCAGCCACACCATTACGCGCGGCGACGATAAAATTGCCATCGTGGGGGTGCAGAACTGTAGCTCGCACGCCAACTTCCACACCTACGGCGACCTGCCCAAAGCCCACGCCGCCAGCGGCGACGCGCCCTTCAAAATCCTGCTCTCGCACGACCCTTCGTACTGGGAAACCAATATCCTGAACTACCCCGACATCGACCTCACGCTCAGCGGCCACACCCACGGCATGCAGTTCGGTGTGAACCTACCGTTTCTGAAATGGAGCCCCGTGCAGTACGTGTA
>JALYUH010000180.1 GCA_030853985.1 Bacteroidota bacterium
GGAGCTGGGGGGTGCTTTCGCCGGTGGCGGTGCGGTAGTGGGTGCAGGCCCGGATTTCGGTAAAAGCGTCCAGGACGTCGGCTTTCATGAGGTGGAGCTCGGTGACGCCGTTGAGCATGATGGCGTAACGGAGGGCGGGCAAGTCTATCCAACCGGTGCGGCGGGGGCGGCCGGTAGTGGAGCCAAACTCGCGGCCGGCCTGGCGGATTTGCTCGCCCACTTCGTTGTGGAGTTCCGTTGGGAACGGGCCACTGCCCACGCGGGTGCAGTAGGCTTTGGTGATGCCGTAGACCTTATCTATGTGGCGCGGGGCGATGCCGAGGCCGGTGCAGGCGCCGGCGGCAATGGTGCTGGAGGAGGTGACGTAGGGGTAGGAGCCGAAGTCAATATCCAATAGGGAGCCTTGGGCACCTTCGGCGAGGATGCGCTTGCCCTGGGTGAGCAGGTCGTTGAGGAGGTATTCGGTGTCGGTGAGTTGGAGGGTGCGCAGGAATTCGACGGCGGAGAAGAAGTCGGCTTCGAGGGCTTCGATTTCGAGCTCCTTATTATGATGGCCGGCGATGGCGGCGTGCTGGGCCACGGCTTCCTGGTAGCGCTGTTTGAAATCGGGCAGGAGAATGTGGCCCACGCGCAGGCCGACGCGGCCGATTTTATCGGAATAGGTGGGGCCGATGCCTTTAAGGGTGCTGCCGATTTTAGTGTTGCCACGGGCTTCTTCGCTAATGCGGTCGAGGGCGCGGTGCGAGGGCAGGATGAGCTGGGCTTTCTTGGAGATGTAAAGGTTTTTTGACCAGTCCACTCCCCTATCGGTGAGTTTTTGGAGTTCCTGGCGAAACACCACGGGGTCGAGCACGACGCCGTTGCCCACGATATTGAGGATGTGGGGGTGGAAAATGCCGCTCGGCACCTGGTGCAGCACGTGCTTGATGCCGTCGAAGGTGAGGGTGTGGCCGGCGTTGGGGCCGCCCTGGAAGCGGGCCACGGCCTCGTAGGTCGGCGCGAGCACATCGACGATTTTGCCTTTGCCTTCATCGCCCCATTGAAGGCCTACTAATACGTCTACTGGCATGTGCTTGTGTGAAAACCTCACCCCCGGCCCCTCTCCAAAAAAGAGGGGAGCCTAGCGGTGGGTAATTAGAAAATGATTTGTGATTTATTAGGGCAAAAAAATGGCCGCCTAAACGGCGGCCGGGGTTAGGAGCTGGCGGGCGGCGGCATCGTCGGCGGCAACGGTAAAGATGTTGTTGAGCTTGGTGATGGCCAGCATCTTTTTGGGATGGTCGGCGGGGTTAATGAGGACCAACTCGCCGCCACGGCTGCGGAATTTAGTGAGAAGCGAGACGAGGACGCCGATGCCGGTGCTGTTGATATAGCGGATTTCGGAGAGGTCGACGGCTCACTGTTTAATGTCTTCGCCGAGATGGTCGTTGACGGTTTGCAGGAGTTGGTCGGTGTCGGGGCTGCCGATGAGGTCGCCGGAAAGGCGAATGAGGAGGATGCCGTTTTGGACGGTGCTGGTGGTAGTCATGCAGGAATATTCTGGCGGGTGGCGGCTTCGGCTTTGGCGCGGCAGTCGCCGCAGATACCGTAAAGATTCAGTGAATGGTGCAAGATATGGAAGTTCAGCAGGTCGCCGACCATGGTTTGGATGCCGTGGATGCGGGGGTCGCAGAATTCCACCACTTTATGGCATTCGGTGCAGATGACGTGGTCGTGCTGGCGGTAGCCGTAGCTCTTCTCGTACTGGGCGAGGTTGCGGCCGAACTGGTGCTTGCTGACGAGGCCCTGCTCGACTAGCAAATCCAAGGTGTTGTAAACGGTGGCGCGACTTACTTGCAGGCCGCGCTCCTTCATACCGGCGTAGAGCTCGTCGACGTCGAAGTGGCCGGAGCGGGCATATATTTCTTCGAGGATGGCGTAGCGCTCGCCGGTTTTGCGGAGGCCTTTGTTTTCGAGGTGGGCGGTAAAGAGTTTTTTGACTTCTTCGAGCTTATCGGTATTGAGCGTGGCCTGGGAGGCAGCGCTAGGCGTGTGCTTGGCCGCGTAGCCGGTTTCAGATGAGCCGCCCGTGCCTTGGCCAGCCGCATCAGCGGAGGCGATTGGGGCGGAGGTGGCAGGGGATTTAGACACTATATATAGAAGGTGTAGGTCGGCGGAACAAAAGTACGGCGGTTCTGACGGAACGCCTCCCCCTTGCTCTCGCTCTGTTGGGGAGGGGAGCCGAGTAGGCGCATATGTCACCTTTTACTGTTCGAAATAAAGGCGGTAGTGGTTGGCGCAGCCGGGGTTGAAGGCCGCTTGGCAGTACGGACAGGTGCTGTTGCAGCTTAAATAGCTGGCGATGCTAAGAGTGTGGTGGCAGTTGCCGCAGTAGATGGCCTGGGTCTGGAATTCAGTTTTAGGCCAAACCTGGGCGGGGTGGTTGGCGGCTTCGTTGTGGCAATGGATGCAGGCGTAGAACTCGCCGCAGCATTTGTGCTGAATGGCGATGATGTCACGCTCGGAATGGTAGTGGGCACATTGGGTGCGCTCATTTACATCGCGGCCGTGGACGAGGAGGGGTTCGGGGGTATTCACTGTTTACGAATCGAACCGCTCGACCTGGAGCACACCATCCACTTTTTTGAGGCGCTGGATGAGTTTGGTGAGGTGGTCGGTATCGTTGACGAAAACCATAATCTGGCCTTCGAAGAAGCCATCATCGGCGGTGAGGGAGATGGAGCGCATGTTGACCTTGAGGCTGGTGCTGATGACGCGCGTGACGTCGTTGACGAGGCCCACGCGGTCGGAACCTTTGAGGCGGACGCCGGCGAGGAAGGCCAGTTCGAGCTGGTCGGTCCACTTGGCGCGCACAATGCGGTTGCCGTAGTTCGACATCAAATCAACGGCGCGGGGGCAGCTGGTGCGATGGATGATGAGGCCCTGGTCGGTCTCAAAGCCGAACACGTCGTCGCCGGGAATGGGGTTGCAGCAGCGGGCGATGCTGTAGTTGAACTTGTCGGTGTGCTCGCCCACGACAAGCATATCCGGTTTCACGCCGCGAATTTTTTGGACTTCATTGTCGAAGGTTTTGGGTTCGAGCACGGCCGGCAGCGGCTTTTCGGAGGTGAAAAGTGAATCGCGGATGGCGCGGCCGTCAATCTGGCCCACGGCCAGGCGGTAGTAAAATTCCTGGGCGCTAGGTACGTTGAAATAGGCCAGCAAGCGGTTGAAATTGTCTTGCGTGAAGGGCACGCTGATGAGTTCCAGGCGTTTTTCGAGCAGGAAGCGGCCGTCCTCGGCTTTGGCGCGCTTGTCGTCGCGCAGGAAATCCTTGATTTTGGAGCGGGCCTTGGTCGTGATGACGTAGTTGAGCCATTCGGCCGTGGGGCGCTGCTTGTGCGAGGTTAGGATTTCGACCTGGTCGCCGTTGTGGAGCTGGTAGCTGAGGGGCTCCAGCTTCTGGTTGACCTTAGCTCCGAGGCAGTGAATGCCAATTTGGGAGTGAATCTCGAACGCAAAATCGAGCGCCGTGGCCTTTTCGGGCAATATCAGCAGCTTGCCCTTGGGCGTGAAAGCGTACACCTCCTTCACGAACAGGTTCTGCCGGAACTCGTCCATGAATTCCAGCGCGCTGGAATTGTTGGATTCCAGCATGTCGCGCACTTTATTTACCCACCCTTCGAGCGAGCTTTCGGGCTGGATGCTGCCGGTATCCTTGTATTTCCAGTGCGCAGCGTAGCCTTTTTCGGCGATGTCGTCCATACGGCGCGAGCGGATTTGTACCTCCACCCACTGGCCGGCCCGCGACATCACGGTGGTGTGCAGGCTTTCGTAGCCGTTGGCCTTGGGCGTGGAAACCCAGTCGCGCAGGCGGTCGGGATTGGGCTGGTAAAAGTCGGTAACAATGGAATACACCTGCCAGCAGGCGGCTTTTTCCTGCTCCGGCGGCACATCCAAAATTACGCGGATGGCAAATAAATCATACACTTCATCGAAGGAGATGTTCTGCTTCTTAATCTTTTTCAGGATGGAATAGATGCTTTTCGGCCGGCCTTTGATTTCAAACTCAAACCCCTGGGTTTTCAACTCATCATCAATTGGCTGCACAAATTCCTTGATGAACCGGTTACGAGCGGCCTGGCTCTGGCGCACCTTGGCTTTCAGCTCGTTATACATCTCGGTATCGGTGAATTTGAGGTACAAATCCTCCAACTCACTCTTTATAGTATAGAGGCCGAGGCGGTGGGCCAGCGGCGCGTATAAATAGAGCGTTTCCGACGCGATTTTTAATTGCTTGTGGCGCGGCATCGAATCCAGCGTCCGCATGTTGTGCAGGCGGTCGGCAATTTTGATGAGGATGACGCGCACATCCTCGCTGAGCGTGAGGAGCATTTTGCGGAAGTTCTCGGCCTGCTCGCTGGTGCCGTACTCGAAGACGCCCGAAATTTTGGTGAGGCCGTCGATGATGCGGGCGACTTTGGGACCGAATTCGCGCTCGATGTCGGAAATTTCGGTGGGTGTGTCCTCCACTACATCGTGTAGCAGCGCGGCCACGATGCTGGTGGTGCCGAGGCCGATTTCCTCCACCGCAATCTGGGCTACGGCCAGCGGGTGCAGAATGTAGGGCTCGCCCGACTTGCGGCGCATCTCCTTGTGCGCCTCCAGGCTCTGGTTGAAAGCCTTTTTGATGAGCTTGGTATCGCCGTCTTTCAGATACGGCTTGGCGGTGCGCAGCAGGCGGCGGTAGTGGCGCAGGATTTCCTGGCGCTCGGCTTCGGGAGAGATGACGGGAGGCATAATGGGTAAAGTAACAACCCGGGGGCGGAAAAGGTGGCGACGTAGCGCGGGCTTTATAGTGCGCGTCCCCCGCGCCAATTCAACGGTTTGCGAGCAGCCCGAGGGCGCGGACTACAAAGTCCGCGCTACACCTTTGCGCGCAAACACTTTCCCGAGTACCTTTGCGGACCCGTAGCGAAAGGCGACGGGCGCACATCCTGCGGATATGGCGAAATTGGTAGACGTGCCAGGTTTAGGTTCTGGTGCCGCAAGGCGTGTGGGTTCGAGTCCCTCTATCCGCACTTTATTTTGATACAGGCCTTCAGTCGCATAGGCTGAAGGCTTTTTTTTCAACTTTTCAATCTGGCCGGCAGCAGCGGGCTCCCTGTTTTGAACATCACCCTCGACAAAAACGACGAGCAGCTAACCGGGCTGCTAACCGTGAACCTGACCGAAGCCGACTACGCGCCCACGGTTGAAAAACAAATCAAAGAGTACAGCAAGCGCGCCCAGGTGAAAGGCTTCCGCCCGGGCATGGTGCCCGTGGGCATGGTGCGCAAGATGTACGGTAAAGGCATCCTGGGCGAGGAAATCAACAAAATGCTGGGCAAAGCGGTGGATTCCTACATTAAGGAGAACAACGTGAAGCTGCTGGGCGAGCCCCTGCCCATGCCGTCGGAAGTTAATTTCGACACGGACAAAGATTTCGCGTTCCAGTTTGAGCTGGGTTTGCTGCCCGATTTCGAGCTGCCCGCCGACCTCGCCGTGGAGCGCCACCAAGTGAGCATCGACGAGGCAACCCTCAACCAGACCAACGAGCAAATCGCGCGTCAGTACGGCGAGACGACCAACCCCGACGAGTCGGAGGCGGGCGACTACCTGTTTGGCAAGCTGAAGCAGGAAGGCGAAGAAGCGGAAGGCCGCACCATTCTGCTGCCCATCAGCAAGGTGACCGGCGACCAAGCCCAGTTCATCGGCAAGAAGGCGGGTGATGTTGTTTCATTCGACCTGCAGGCGGCTTTCAGCAACGATGCGGCTTCGATTTCGAACTTCACCGGCTTGAGCAAGACGGAAGCCGAAGCAGCGACCGGCAACTACGAAATGAGCGTGGAGAAGGTGAACCGCACGGCCGCCCCGGAGATGAACCAGGAGCTGTTCGACAAAGTATTTGGCCCCGAGGCGGTGGCTTCGCAGGAGGATTTCGATGCCAAGGTGCGCGAAACCATCCAGTCGAATTACGACCGCGAAAGCGACGGTGCGATGAACAACAGCATCGTACAGCAGCTGGTGGAGAAAACCGAAATCAAGGTGCCCACGGAGTTCTTTAAGAAGTGGCTGGTGCGTGCCAACGAGGGCAAACTGACGCCCGAGCTGGTGGAAGAGCACTACGCCGACTATGAGAAGGAGCTGAAGTGGAGCATGATTCGCAACAAGGTGGTGGAAGATGCCGGCCTGAAAGTGAGCAACGACGAGATTGTGGACCGCACGCTCGACAAAATCATGGGCCAGTTCAACATGCCGAACATGCCCGACGAGATGCGCGAGTCGATGCGCAGCTACGCCGACAGCTTCCTGAAGCAGGAAAACGGCAAGAACTACGTGAGCGAGTACGAGGCCATTCTGGCAGAGAAAGTGCTGGAAAACCTGCGCGGCAAAGTTGTTGTTACCGACAAGCCCGTAACGGCCGAAGAATTCCGGACCCTGCACAGCTAAGCGCTGCGCAACCCGATTTTTGGAAAAGCCCTTACGGAAACGTAGGGGCTTTTTTGTTGGGTTTCCAACAACATTCGCTTTCTTCGCTCGTCTTTCTAACCCTCATCTCACCTGCGCGGGCTCCGGCCGGCGCGCCATTTTTCTCCCATGAATCCATTACTGAATAGACAAGAGTTTCGCAAGTTCGCGGTGAAAGGACAGGGCCTGAATGGCCTGGGCGTAGACCAGTACCTGAACCACATGGAAGGCCAGGTGCGCAACGGCATGATGCTGCCCACTAACATGACCCGCTCGGTAATTGAGGAGCGGCCGCAGAACTTCCGCGAAATCGACGTGTTTTCGCGTCTGATTATGGACCGCATTGTGTTCCTCGGCACGGCCGTGGACGACTACATCGCCAACATCCTGACGGCCCAAATGCTGTTTCTGGAATCGGCCGATGCTAAGAAGGACATCCTGCTGTACATCAACTCGCCCGGCGGCTCGGTGTATGCTGGCCTCGGCATCTACGACACGATGCAGTACGTGAACCCCGACGTGGCCACGATTTGCACCGGCCTCGCGGCTTCGATGGGCGCGGTACTGCTCGCGGGCGGTGCGGCCAACAAACGCTCGGCCCTCCCCCACGCCCGGGTGATGATTCACCAGCCAAGCGGCGGCGCACAGGGACAGTCGTCGGACATTGAGATTACGGCGCGGGAAATCCTGAAATTGAAGAAGGAGCTGTATGACATTCTGGCGCAGCACACCGGCAAAACCTACCAGGAAATCCACGACAACTCTGACCGTGACTACTGGATGCGCGCCGATGAGGCCAAAGAGTACGGTCTGATTGACGAGGTGCTCGAAAAGAAGAAGGCCGAGTAATTGAACGGCGTAGGGTGCGGGGC
>JALYUH010000181.1 GCA_030853985.1 Bacteroidota bacterium
TGGTATCAGCCACTTTGCGGGCATTGAGCAAGCCGCCAACGGCCATGGCTACCGCCAGAATGAGCACATTGACGGGCATGGCGAAAAACTTGCATATCAGCAGCAGGCCCACCAGCTTGGGCGTGTCGTTCAGGCCGCGAGCAAAGCTCATGGCGGCGGCGCTGGCATAGTGCAGGTTGTTAATGAGCGACTGGAAATTGATGCCCAGGAAAGTGCCCTGGTACAGGTTCTGGCACTCGGCCTGGGTGCCCACGCTGGCTTGGAGCGTAGGCAGCGCCGTGAAGGCGGCCGTGGGCATTGAGGCCACCGGCACCCAGGTTTCGCCCACGCACATGCACGATTCTTCGGTGATGCCCGCCGCTTTTCGCCCCTGCCGAAACAGCACATACACCAGACTACCCAGCACCACGGCCAGCACCGGCCCCAGAATAAGGGGCAGGAAGAAGGTGGTGCCCAGCTTCGCGAAGTTCACGGCCGTGCCCACTGCCACCAGGCCGGCCCCTACCAGCGCGCCCACCAGGCCGTGGGTGGTCGAAATGGGAAAGCCGAAGCGGGTAGCCAGCAGCACCGTGATGCCCGCCGCCAATGCCACCGCCAGCACAAACGCCGCCGAGCCAATAATCTCGTCGTGCACCAGCCCCTTGCCGGAAAAGTTCTTAATCAGTGCCTCCGCGAAGAAATACGAGCACACTGAGCCGGCAAACGTGGAGATGGTAGCCAGTACCAGGGCCGGCTTGTAGGCCAGCGTGCCGCTGCCCCAAAGCGTGGCCACCCCCTTGAAGTTGTCGTTGGCCCCGTTGGAATACGTGAGCAGCACCACGGCCAGAAAGAGGAAAATTAACAGCATGAAAACAGCGCTCAGAGGTTACAAAAAGCCCCACGTCGACCAACAACGTGGGGCTTTGGGAGCACAACTTACGGCGGGTTTTAGGCGACTGGTTCTGTAATGTTAATAAATTGTTACGAAATTGTTAAGCAGTGGGCTCCCGCGGGCGGTGGTGCAACAGCAGTTTAGCGCTGCGCCCAGGTATTGTCCTTCTCGTTGGCATCCATGAAAATACCGCCGTCGAGCTTCACCGATTTCACGGCTTTTTTCAACTGAATGGTGGCCTGCTGCTGGTTGGCCTGCCAGATGGCGGCGGTCTGGTGCAGGGTTTCGCGGGTGCCGTCGGTGTATTCGAGCAGCATGTCGAAGGGAGCCACGAAGCCGCCGATGTTATTCACGGTTACGTTGTTGCCGTTGGCCGTTACGGCCATGTCGATGTAGCCATTGGTGAAGAACCAGTTGTGGAAAAACCAGTTCAGGTCCTGGCCGCTGGCGCTGCTCATCGAGTTGAAGTAGTCCCACGGAATGGGGTGCTTGCCGTGCCAGCGGTCCATGTACTCGTGCAGGGCTTTCTTGAAGGTGGCATCGCCGAGCATGTCCTTCAGGGCCAGGTAGCTGAGGGAGGGCTTGCCGTAGGCGTTGTTGCCGTAGCCGGCCTTCAGCTCGCTGCTGGGCGTGATAATGGGCAGGTCTTCGGCGGTGGCAGCGTCGTGAATCCACCGGTTCACCCGGAACATTTTGTAGAGCTTGTCGGCGGCTTCCACCCCGTTTTCGGTGCGGCCGATGAGCAGCTCGAACGTGGTGGCCCAGCCCTCGTCCATGTAGGCGTAGCGGCTCTCGTTGATACCCATGTAGAAGGGGAAGTAGGTGTGCGCGATTTCGTGGTCCTGCACGAACTGCGCAAACTTGGGGTCCTTCTGCGGGCTGTCGTTCACCATCATCGGGTATTCCATGTCGGCAAAGCCTTGGAAAGCCGTCATTTTGGGGAAGGGGTAGGCCACGCCCGGCCAGTTGGCGGGGTTCGAGAACCAGCCCAGCGCGTACTGCGCGTTCTTCACCGACTGCCGGAAATCGACCGTGGAATCGGCGTAAGCGGCCTGCACGCTGGCGCGGCGCTTGGCTTTGGCATCGACGATGACACTGGCGGCGTCCCACACGTAATGGTCGCTCAGGCCAAAGGTGACGTCGGAAATGTCCTTCGCGGTCCAGACCCAGGTATTCAGGGGCTGCTGGGCGGTGATGCTTTTCTTGGCCAAATCGGCGGCGGTGGCGATGTGCAGTACCGCGTCGCTGGTCATCGACTTATCGAGGTGCTTGGCGGCGGCGGGTTGCAGCACCTGCTTGGGGTTTTGCAGGGTGCCGGTGGCCCACACAAGATAGTTGGTGGGCACCTGCACGCGCAGGGTGTAGTCGTTGAAATCGTTGTAGAACTCCTTGCTATCGACAAACGGCACGCGGTCCCAGCCGGCGTAGTCGTCGTACACGGCAATGCGGGGGTAGAAGTAGGCCAGGAAGTAGGTGGTGGGGTCAATCATGCCCTCACGGCCGCTTTCCTTGGAAATGGGAAAGTGCCAGCTCACGGCAAATTTCACCGAATCGTGCGGGGCGAGCGGGCGGGGCAGGCGCACGCCCGGCGCGGTGCCCAGGTTTTGAGGCAGGGCTTTGAGCTGGCCGGCCACCCGGAAAGTATCAATCACCACGCCCGAGGTGAGGTAGTCGGCCGCGGCATCGCCGTCGCGGGAGGCCCCGGGCTTGTGAATGTTCTGCATGATGCGCAACACCACCTGGCGCAGCGTATCGGGGCTGTTGTTGAAGTAGGTGATGGTTTCGCGGCCCCGGATGTCGCGGGCCGGCGGCGCGGCCTGCACGGTGATGTCGTAACGGGCGCGGTTTTGCCAGTAGTTGGGGCCGGGGCGGCCGTCGGGGCTGCGGGTGCCCTTGGCGAAGGCGGCCTTGATGTCGCGGGGTTGGTACAGCGGCTGCGTTTGGGCGGCGGCCGTATCGGCGAGGCCGGCGAGCAGCAGGAGGGATAGTAATGGTTGAATTTTCATTGCAGAGACAGACGCGGGTGGTATAAGGGCGTTGCAAAGGTGCCGGGGCAAAAATAGGGGTATTGGCTGCGTGGGGCGCTACCCCCGTCATCAGC
>JALYUH010000199.1 GCA_030853985.1 Bacteroidota bacterium
CGCCTCGCCGCTATGCGGCGAATGCGGAAATGTGAAATGTCCGGGAGACGACGAGCAACGATTATTCGCTGCTGGGCAGCGGGACGCGGACTCGCAGAGTCCGCGCTACAGTAAGTTTGCATCCTCATCAACCCCCTTGTGAATGCGACTTACGCGCTACGCCACCCCGTTTTTTTGCACCTTTTTTACCTTTAACGCGCTAGCCCAGCGTGCGCCGGCCGACAGCACCCGCGCCCTGAACGAAGTGACCGTGTACGGCACCCGCCTCGACCAGGTGGCGGGCCAAACCGGCCGCTACGTAACCGTGGTTTCGGGCCGCACCCTGAGCCAGTACCCGGTAGCTTCGCTCGATGATTTGCTGCGCCTGCTGCCGGCCATTGAGATGCAGAGCCGGGGCAATTTCGGCACCCAGGCCGATATTACACTGCGTGGCTCCACCTTCAACCAGGTGCTGATTCTGCTGGATGGGATGCGGCTGAACGACCCGCTCACGGGCCATTTTGCGGGCTACCTGCCCATCACGCCGGCCGAGATTGAGCAGATTGAAGTGGTGCGCGGCCCCGGCGCGGCCCTCTACGGCCCTGATGCCGTGGGCGGCTTCGTCAACATCGTTACCAAAACGTTTGCCGCCACCCACCGGCCCGATGGCGTGGAAGTCGGCGGCACGTTCCTGGCCGGCGAGTACGACCTGAAGAGCACCAACGCCGGTTTCTACGGTCAGGACAAGGGCCTGCGCCTGGCCGGCGGCGTCCTCAACAACTCGGCCAGCGGCCAGCTATTGAGCCTGCCCGGCGGTGGGCGCAACGACTTCAAGCTGAATACCTACTCGCTCTCGGGCGCTTACCAGATTTGTCCCAAATTCAGCGCCGCCGCCCGCGCCAGCTTCGACCGGCGCGACTACAACGCCCAGAATTTCTACACGAACTCGCCCAGCGACCGCGCCCGCGAAACCACTTCGCGCGACTGGTATCAGGGGCAGCTGCGCTACGACTGGAACGCCCGCGCCCGCACCGAGCTGCAACTGGTAGGCAACTCCAGCACCGATGATTACCGCTACACACCCACTTCGGTGGCCAGCAGCCACCTCATGCACTACCTTAACGTGCAGGCCCAGCACCAGCTGCGCTTGTCGGATAAAGTGCAGCTGACGCTGGGTGGCCAGGCCGACCGCCGCCGTGTGCGCAGCAACGACCAGGGCCTGCATTCGGTGTGGCACCAGGGGGCGTTTGCGGTGGCCGGCCTCGCGCCCGCCCCCGGCCTGAACCTGACGGCGGCCCTGCGCGTGGACCACGACCAGGCCTACGGCACCGAAGTGCTGCCCCAACTCACTGCCAGCCAGCGCCTGGGCGACCGGCTGACGGTGCGCGGGGCGGTGGGCCGGGCCATTCGGGCGGCCAATTTCACCGAGCAGTATTATTCGTCCATTCGGCCCGGCACGGTGCCCAGCGGCTTCAACATCGGCAACCCCAACCTGAGCGCCGAGCGCACCTGGAGCTACGAGGGAGGGCTCGACTTCCAGCCCCTGCCGGCCCTCGTGTTGCGCGGCACCTACTTCAACCGCTACGGCCGCAACCTGATTGACTACGTGAGCCAGTCTGGCAGCCAGGTGTTGGAGAAAACCGGACTCGCCAACCTCAACCCCGCCGCCACCTACCGCCTGGCCGAAAACCTGTTTGCCGTGAGCACGCAGGGCGTGGAATTGGAGGCCACCACCCGGCTGCAACTAGCCGCCAAGCTGCGCCTCGAAGGCAGCGTGGGCTACACCTACACGCACCTGAACGTGGATGGCAGCATCGTGTCGCAGTACCTGAGCAACGTGGCCCGGCAGCTCATCAGCGGCAATGTGAGCGTGGTGCACCGGCGCTTCACGGCCAGCCTGGGCGGCGTGTATAAGCAGCGCCCCGGCCAGCAAGCCTTCGCTAGCGCCACGGCCAACGAGGCCCGGCTCACGCCCGATTACGTGGTCATCAACGGGCGGCTGGAGGTGGCGCTGCTGCCCGAGCGCCTCTGGGTAGTGGGCCAGGCCCAGAACCTGTTCGACGCCAAATACGCCGACCTGCTGGGCGCCCAGATGCCCGGCCGCTGGCTGATGGCCGGCGTGCGGCTGGCCCTGAAGCGGTAGCCCGCCTTATCGGCAAATAGTAGTATTTTGGTAACCGTATGAAGCAGCAGCCCGTTAGGCTTCAACAATCGTCTCCTGACTGCCGCTTAACTTGGTTGCGGCGGCAACCCGGCCCGCTACTGCCTGGTTGGGGCCGGTTGCTTTGCACCAGCTACAACGCTTATTCCTTTCACTTCCCCCCTTTTTCCTTTCCCAATGCGTTTTCCTTTCCTCACTTTGCTGGCGGCCGTTACGCTGCTGGCCACAGCCCCGGCTCAGGCCCAGTTCAAAATCAACGCTGGCAGCCTCGGCGCGGGCCTGAAGGCGGCCAAAGCCCTCACGCTTTCCAACGAAGAAGTAATTGCCCAAACCAAGGAATTCGTGAAGTGGTCGGACGAGAACAACCCCGTGGCCGCGCCGTCGTCGGCGCTGGCGAAGCGGCTGGATAAAATTACGGCCACCCTCAAAACCTACGACGGCCTGGCGCTGAACTACAAGGTGTATGAGGTGCGCGACGTGAACGCCTTCGCCTGCGCCGATGGCAGCGTGCGCGTGTGCGCCGGCCTGATGCAGCTAATGAGTGACGACGAAGTGCTCGGCGTAATTGGCCACGAGATTGGCCACGTGAAGCACAACGACTCGCGCGACGGCATGAAAACTGCCCTGCTCACCACCGCTGCCAAAGACGGCGTGGCCTCGCAGGGGGGCGCGGCCGGCGTGCTGTCCAGCTCGCGCCTCGGCGATGTGGGCCAGGCCCTGACCACCGCCCCCTTCTCGCGCGGCCAGGAAAGCTCGGCCGATGACTTTGGCTACGACCTGCTGAAAAAGCAGGGCAAAAACCCCTACGCCATGGCCTCGGCCTTTGGCAAGCTGGTGGCCGCTGAGCAGGCCGGCGGTACCAAAAGCAGCAAAATGCAGCAGCTGTTTTCCTCGCACCCCGACACCGAGAAGCGCATGAAAGTGGTGGAGGAAAGAGCGGCTAAGGACGGCTTCAAAAAGAGCTAAGCGCGGCCCCGACGGCCGACTGATAGCCCCTAGAAGAACGTCATGCTGCGCTCGTCGAGGCATCGCTACCACGCAAGTAATCTGATTTTACTATTGCGGTAGCGATGCTTCGACAAGCGCAGCATGACGTTCTTTTTTCGTTGAAACCACCGCCGGGGCGCGCATCCGGCGTTACCTTTGCCCCATCAATTCCTCCTCCCGGAAGGATTGTTTTTATACAGAGGCGCTGAGAGACAGGCTCGACGACGCGCCGGCAACCACCCGCAACCGCGGGCCGGTGCCAAGTCCTGATTATATAAAAACAACTGCCGTGCCTGCCGTTTTCGCTGCCTCGCTTGCTTTTTCTGGTGTTTCTCGTACCCGTTCCCTGACGACGGGCCGAATGCTGACGGGCTGTTGTTGCTGTTGCTAGCGGGCACTAGCGCCGCGTAGCGGAGGCTGCGGCCGGCGCAATTCCATTCCTTTTTTACGGGTTTTTGCTTGGCGGCACGGCTGCTCCGGGTGGGGCGGTGGCGTGGCGCGTATTTATCGGGTTATGTTGAAAAAATCACTGGAACTGCTCCGTGCGGAAGCGGCCGAAACGGGGGGCAATACCCTCAAGCGCAGCCTGAACGGCGTGAGCCTGATTGCCATTGGCATCGGCGTTATTATTGGGGCGGGCCTGTTCTCGCTCACCGGTATTGCGGCGGCGAATAATGCGGGGCCGGCCGTGACGCTCTCCTTCGTGGTGGCGGCGGTGGGCTGCGCCTTTTCGGCGTTGTGCTACGCCGAGTTTGCGGCCATGGTGCCCGTTTCGGGCTCGGCCTACACGTATTCGTACGCCACCATGGGCGAGCTGTTCGCCTGGATTATCGGCTGGGATTTGGTGCTTGAATACTCCGTCGGGGCGGCTACGGTGGCCATCAGCTGGTCGCAGTACCTCATCAAGTTCCTCGGCAAGTACGGGCTGCACATTCCGGCGCGGCTGGTGATGTCGCCATTTGAGCACGCGACGCTGGCCGATGGCTCCACCGTGAACGGGTACGTGAACGTGCCGGCCATGCTCATCGTGCTGGCCATCACGGCCATCGTAACGCGGGGCACCAAGGGCTCGGCGTGGTTCAATGCGCTGGTGGTGGCCCTGAAAGTGGCGGTGGTGCTGGTGTTTATCGCGCTGGGCTGGCAATACATCGACCCCGCCAACTACCAACCCTACATTCCGGCCAATACCGGCACGTTCGGCGAGTTTGGGCTGAGCGGGATTCTGCGGGGCGCGGGCGTCATTTTCTTCGTCTTCATCGGCTTCGATATCGTGGCCACCATGGCGCAGGAAACCAAGAATCCGCAGCGGAATATGCCCATTGGTATTCTGGGCTCGCTGGCGGTTTGCACGGTGCTGTTCGTGCTGTTCGGCCACGTGCTCACGGGCCTGGCCAACTATACCG
>JALYUH010000211.1 GCA_030853985.1 Bacteroidota bacterium
CCCGCGAAACCAGCATCGGCCTCTACCTCACCTCCGACGACGGCGACCTGCTGCTGCCCGAAAAGTACGTGGAGGCCGGCACCCGCGTGGGCGACATCGTGCGCGTGTTCGTGTACCGCGACTCGGAAGACCGTCTCATTGCCACCAACCTGCGCCCTTTGGCCCTGGTGAACTCCTACGCCGGCCTCACGGTGAAGGACCACGGCCCGGCCGGTGCCTTCCTGGAGTGGGGCCTGGAGAAAGACCTGCTCCTGCCCTTCCGCAACCAGCGGCGCGACCTGCGCGCCGGCGAGCGCGTGTTCGTGTACGTGTACCTCGATGAGGAAAGCGACCGCCTGGTGGCCAGCACCAAGTGGAAGCAGTTTCTGAGCCAAACCCCGTTTCAGGGCGAGGCCGGCGATGCGGTGCGGCTGCTCGTGGCCGACGAAACCGAGCTGGGCTACCCCGTCATCGTGAACGGCACGCACCAGGGGCTGCTGTTTCACAACGAAGTATTCCGGCCCCTGCGCCTGGGCGAGCAGCTACCCGGCTTCCTGCGCCAGGTGCGGGCCGATGGCAAGCTCGACGTGCGCCTGCAACAGGACGGCTACGGCGAAGTAGAATCGGCCACCGATACACTGCTCAAAGCCATCCAGGCCGCGCCCGGCGGCCGCCTGCCGCTGGGCGACAAGAGCCTGGCCGATGACGTGTACCGCCGCGTGGGCATGAGCAAAAAGGTCTTCAAAAAAGCGCTGGGCGCGCTGTTTCGGCAGGGCCTGGTGCTATTAGAGCCCGAAGCCACGGTATTGAAGTAGGGTACAACCCCGCACCCTGCCACCTGAACCCACCCTCCTATGAAAACCGCCCTCCTTGCCGGTGCTACCGGCCTCATCGGTTCGCAGCTGCTGCCGCTGCTTCTGGCTTCGGAGCGCTACGACAAGGTGATTGTGGTGGGCCGCCGGGCCGTGCCCGTCATTCATCCGAAGCTGGTGCAGGTGGTGACGGAGCTGGCTAAGCTGGAAGACGTGCGCCTGAAGCTCATTGCCGACGACGTGTACTGCTGCCTGGGCACCACCATGGCGCAGGCGGGCTCGCAGGAAGCTTTTTTCAAAGTTGATTTCCTGTACGTGGTGCAGCTGGCGGCGCTGGCGGCCGGCAATTTCGCGGCGCAGTTTTTCGTCGTTTCCAGCATGGGGGCCGATGCCGAAAGCCGCATCTACTACAGCCGGGTGAAGGGCGAGATGGAGGCGGCCGTGCGGCAGGTCCCCTTTCGGGCCATCCATATTTTCCGGCCCTCGCTGCTGCTCGGCGAGCGCGCCGCCCCCCGCCTGGGCGAGCGCCTGGGGGCCGGCGTGCTGAAAATGGTGCGCCCGCTGCTGCGCGGCCCCTTGCAGAAATACCAGCCGGTGCGGGGCACGGCCGTAGCCGCCGCCATGCTGCACGCCGCCGAAGCGGATAGCAGCGGCGTGCAGGTACACGAGGCCGCCGGACAGCCGGTACTTTAGCGCCCATCCGCGCCCGGCAAAGCCCCGTAGGGAAACGCCTGGTGAAGGAGCAGCCGGGCCAGCAGCGCTACGCAGCAGAGAGACCCAAAAAAGCCCCGCCAGCAACTGGTGGGGCTTGCCGTTTCTGCTCGCGGCTTACGCGGCGGGCTGGCCGGCTACGCCGCCTTTGGGGCCGCCCCCGCCCAGCACGATGAGCTTGGTGTAGCCCTGGAAGCGCTGCCACACCTCGTGCTTGGTGGGCGAGCTTTCGTAGGCCTTGAGCTGCACCCGCATTTCCTTGATGAGGTTGGCGTTGCGGCGCAGCAGGGCGATGAGGGTTTTGCGGGCGGTGGCACCGGCTACCACAGTGGTGCGCTGGCTGGCCTGCTTCTGCTCGAAGCGGGCCAGCTGCCGGGTGGTCTCGGCCAGGTCGTCGGCCGTGAATTCGCGCTTGGCCAGCGGGGCGGCCAGGGGCTGGGCCTCATTCAGCAGGGCCGTCACCATGGTGGCAAAGCTGGCATCGTTGGCTTCCGTCAGGCCGGAGCGTGAGTAGCGCACGCGGCCGGCTAGGTCCTCGTCGGTATTGGCCTTGCTGGCGGCGTAGCCTTGCAGGGCGGCGGCCAGGCGGGGTGCCAGAGCCTTGAGCCGTTTTTTGGCGCTGGCCTTTTGTTGCGTCACCGTGGTGCTGGTTTCGCCCATCACGGCGTCTTCCAACTGGCGGGCCTGGGCCAGGTTGGCGGCGTGTTCCTCCCGCAGCGGCGCAATGTCCGCTTCCAGGGGTTTGTACTGGTCCTTGTCGGCTTGCAGGCCGTTGGCGGTAGCGGTGTCGCGCCGGAGTTGGGCGTCGAGCTTGTTGTTGTCCATGTGGCTGAACGTTAGAGGTGGTAGTATGCCCCAAACGTAAAGCATATCCAACCATTTCCAAGTATTTATAATCAACCGAAGTCCCGCCAACCGCATTCAAACGCCCACTAACCGCATCCAAATGCTCGCCGACCGCTTCCGAAGCTCCGCCAACCGTATCCGAACGTTCGCCAACTGCTTCCGAACGACCGCCGACTGTTTCCGAACGCCCGCCAACCGCTTCCAAACGTCCGCTAACTGTTTCCAAACGCCCATTAACCGCATCCGAGACTTCGCTAATCGCTTTCGAATGCTCGCCAACCGCTTCCAAACGCCCGCCAACCGCTTTCGAACTACAAACCTTACTTCCGAACCATAAACCTTCGCTCCGAACCACAAACCCTGGTCAGGAAGCCAGGCAGCAGGCTGCCCCTGAACGCATCACCAGGCTGGACCGGAGGGTTCTCGCTACGGCTTACGCGGCGGGCGGGCCGGCCACGCCGGCTTGCGGGCCGCCCCGCCGAGAATAGCCAGCCAGATGTAATGCGCGCCCGAAGCATGGCGATAAACCTACCGGCCGGCGCAGTGCGGCTCCTCATGTTAGCATTCAGCTACTCGAATAGTCCGCTACGCCTACTTTTACAGCTCACCTTTTCTTCCCCACCGCGCGATGAGCGACTTGATTCAGTTTGTTGCCAACTACGACGACCTGTCTACCGACAAAGGGTATCAGTTCAAGTTTCACTGCGACAAGTGCCGCAACGGCTATATGTCGCGGTTTCAGCCCAACGCCATCGGCATTGCCGGCAGCTTACTGCAGGCGGCCGGCAGCTTCTTCGGGGGCCTGGGCGGGGCCGAAAACGCGGCCTATCACCTTCAGCGGGCCGTAGGCGGCAAGGCCCACGACGACGCCCTGCAAGCCGCCGTGGCCGAGGGCAAGCAGCAGTTCAAGCAGTGCACCCGCTGCGGCCATTGGGTGTGCCCCGATGCCTGCTGGAACCACAGCGCTGGCCTCTGCGAAGACTGCGCCCCCGACGAGCAGGAAGAATTGCGCGCCCAGCAGGCCCAGGCCGCGAGCGAGCAGATTCGCACCAAAACCCGCACCCAGGACTACACCCAAAACATCGATTTCCTGAACCGCGACGCCCTGCTGCAATGCCCGAATTGCCAGACCAGGCTGGCCCCCGGCCAGAAGTTTTGCCCCAGCTGCGGCACCCCCACCACCGCCCAAACCCAGCCCCGCCACTGCACCAGCTGCGGCGAAGCGCTCAAGCCCGAGCAGAAATTCTGCCCCAGCTGCGGCACGAAAGCGGGGTAACCGGCCGGCTGCATGCCCACGGCGCGGGTCCGGACGAGGCCGGGCCTTCGCACCAAATTGGCTACCGGGGTTTGCCCGGCGCTTTAGCGCCAGGGTTCGGGGTTACCTCCTTATCTGAGGGCTTTAGCCCCTGGTGTTTCCAGGCCGTGCCTGGGCTAGAGCCCCGACATGCAAACCCGCCCGCCACTGCTATCCCGGCGCGAAAGCGCCGGGCAAATTTCCACGATACTTTTGGTGCGGAAACCCGGCGGGCGAGCAGCGGCACCGGGGGCGGCGCGTGGCCGAAAACGCGGGCGGCCGCCGCCGGGGCAAGCGCCAGTCGGGGGTTGGCCGCACGCTTACGGTGCGGCTGCCCGAACACGGCCAAACCTTACGTACGTATTCAGCGTAGGCGCAGCCTATGCAAAAGCTACGCAGTGTGCTGTTGGTCGACGATGACCCGACCAATAACTTTCTGAATCAGCGGCTGCTTAAGCGGCTGGACGTGGCCGACCAGGTAGTGGTGGTCGAGAACGGCCAGGAGGCCCTCACCCTGTTGCAAACCGCCGGTCCCGACGGCCCGGCTCCTAGTTTTCCGGCGCTCATTCTGCTCGATATTCAGATGCCGATTATGAATGGCATCGAATTTCTGGAGGCTTACCAGCAGCTGCCCGCCGCCCAGCGCCGCCACACCACGGTGGTGGTGCTTTCGACATCGGTCGATGCCCGCGACCTCAACCGCCTCGACGGCTTGCCCGCCGCCGGCCGCCTCAACAAGCCCCTGACTCCCGAGAAAATTGCGCAGGCAATGCAGCTGCATTTCGAGCGCCAACAGCTCAGCTAACCTAACCGTATCTACCGCATGACTGAAGAACTGAAAAGCCCCACCGGCCGCGTTTACCTGACCATCGAAACGGACCTCACCAACCGCTGGGTTTTCGTGGACTGGATGGGCTACCTCACCGCCGACAGCATTAAGACGGGGGCCGCCGCCTACACGGCGGCGCTGGCCAAGGCCAAAATGAACTGCGTGCTGAACGATACCCGCTCGGTGCGCGGCCCCTGGGACCATTCCATGGACTGGGTTATCAATACCTGGGCACCTAATGCTGCCGCCGCCGGCCTCAAATATTTCGCCCTGGTGTCCACGCCCGAGTCGTTGGCCGACGGCTCGGCGGCCAATTTCTACGCCCAGCTCACCGCCTTTCACGCCGAGGTATTCGATAACCTGAGCACCGCCCGCGAATGGCTGCACCGCATGCAGGCCCAGGGGTAAAGTGCCTTCGGCATTGGTTTTTTAGCAACAGGCTGGCCGCAGCATCGCCACGTATTGCGGTGCTACGGCCAGCCTGTTTGCCATGGAAAAATCAATAAAACCGGTATTTACTCGAGGCACGACGCAACGCTACGCCACCACCGGCAGCGTGAAGCTGAAGGTACTGCCGCTGCCCAGCTCACTCTCCACCCACAGCCGGCCGCCCTGCGTGCTGATAAACTCGCGGGCGATGCTCAGGCCCAGGCCCGAGCCGCCGCGGTAGCCCGATTTGTCGGGCAGCTGGGCGAAGCGCTGGAAGATTTTATCGTGGTGCTCGGCCGCGATGCCGGGGCCGTGGTCCTGCACGCTCACCCGCACAAAGGCCCCGGCCACGGACACCCGCACCGTAAGGGCCGCCCCCACCGGCGAGTAGCGAATGGCGTTGGCCAGCAGGTTGATGAGCACCCAGGTGGTTTTTTCCACATCGGCGCGGGCTTCGGGTAGCTGCGCGGGCCGGTGGATTTCGAGGCGCAGCTGCTTGTCGGTGAGCTGGGGCTGCACGGTGGCGGTGGCGTAGGCCACCACGTCGGTGAGGCTGGTGGGGCGTACATCGAGCTGAATGCCCGCGCCCGCGTCGAGGCGCGACACGTCGAGCAGCTCGGCCACCATGCGCTGGAGGCGCTGGGTTTCCTGGCGAATGTCGGCCGTGACGCGCTGGCGCTCCTCGGCGGGCAGGCGCTCATCCTGCAGCAGCTTCAGGTTGATGTTCATGCTCGAGAGCGGCGTTTTCAGCTCATGCGATACGGTGGCCAGGAAGTTCGACTTCACCTGGTCGAGCTTCTTGAAGTCGGACACGTTGCGCAGGGTGAGAATGTGGCCCACGAATTCGGTTTTCTCGGTGGCTTCGTTGAAGGACACTAAATCCTGCACTGCCAGGCGATAGAAGGCTTCCTCGCCGCGCTGGGCAATGTGCAGCAGCGGCGCTTCGGCCACGGCAGCTTCGCGGTTGGGCGCATCGAGCGGCTTCAGCATGGCCTGAAACAGGTCGTTTTCAAGGCGCACGGTGGCGGCCGGGCGGCCCACCAGTTTCTCCACGGGCAGGCCCAGTAGCTCGCACAGCACGGGGTTGGCCAGCAGAATGTGGCGGTTTTCATCGAGCAGCAGCAGGCCCTCGTCCAGGGTGTTCACGATGCTGGCGGCGCGGTTGCGCTCGGTTATCAGCCCGGCCTCGGTAGAGGTGCGGTACTCGCGCAGCTGGCTCAGCATGCGGTTGAAGGCCCGGGCCACCTGCCCGAACTCGTCCTGGCTTTCCTGCGGAATGCTGGCCGAAAAGTCGCGCGCGGTGGCGTGGTTGAGGGCAGCCGTGAGCTTGCGCAGGGGTTGCACGGCGGCTTCGGGCACGCTGCTGGCCAGGGCCAGGGCCAGCAGCCCGGCCAGCGTAATGAAGAGGAGCAGGTTGCGGTTGGCCTGGTCGGCGCGCTGGTTGGCGGCTTCGGTTTTGCGGCTCAGGGCGTTGGTGTTGAGGTCGACCATGCGGTAGGTGAGCTCGCGCAGGGTGGCCGGCGCGGCCGATACGTCGGCCGGGCCGCCTTCCTGCGTGCCGTCGTAGTCGAGCACGGCGCGTTGCGCCTGTTGCCACCGTGTCGTGGCTTCCCACAAACCGTTCACGATGTGCTGCTCGCCCGGCTCGGTCACGTTGTCGGCCTCGGCCTGCAACGCCGCCACGAAGCGGGCCATGCCAAGGGTATCGCCCAGCGGCTGCCGCTCCAGTTGGTCGAGGCGGCGCAGCATTTGTTGCCCCAGGCTCACCGAATACAGGTTGGCCTTGAGCACATCGCGCGAGCTGCGGTCGAGCTGGCGCAGCGAGTACCAGGCGTAGCCCCCGATGCTGAGCACCAGCAGCAGCATGGCTACGAAGCCGAGGTTGATTTTGGTTTTGAGGTTCATGGGATTTGGAATTCAGAAAAACCGTCATGCCGGGCGTAGCCGGGGCATCTCGCTTGTGATAGTATTTCACTTGCTACCTGCGCTACCATTCGGCCCGACAATGCGAGCGAGATGCCTCGGCTGCGCTCGGCATGATGCTCTGCGCTCGTTGCTCAGCACTCAATACGTCACCAGGTACACGTCCAAATCCTGGTCGTCGCCGGCCACGGCGCGCAGCAAATCCGAGGTGACGCCGCGCCGGCTCAGCTGGCCCCACAGGCCTTTCTCGCTGGTGATGCCGCAGACGAGCAGCGTGGCTTCTTTCTCCTGCGCCACCCGCCGGATGGCCCCCACCACGTCGTCGTCCTTCACCCGCAGAATCTGGGCCCCCAGCTCGGTGGCCAGCTGCAGGTTGTTGAGCAAATGCCGCTGGGTGGCCAGGCCGATGCGGTCGGCGGTTTCGCGGCCGGTTTGCACGTAGAGCACGTACCAGGCGGCGGCGGCAAACCGGTCGGCCAGCCGCGAGGATTTGCGGATGATTTCCTTCGCCGCCGCATTGTTGGAGTTGATGCAGGCCAGCAGGCGGTCGTCGTTGCGGCGGGCGGCGCCCACGGCGGGCGCGCCGCCGGCATCGGTTTCCACCTGCCGGGTGAGGAGCTGGGCCACTTCGCGCACCGCCAGCCGGCGCAGTTGCAACAGGTTTTCGGCCTGGAAGAAATTGGCCAGCGCGGTGGGCACTTTGGCCGGGTCGTAGATTTTGCCTTCCTCCAGCCGGCCGCGCAGCTCGCCCACGGTCAGGTCCACGTTCACCACCTCGTCGGCGGTTTTCAGCAGCTGGTCGGGGATGCGCTCGGTCACGTCGGTGCCCGTAATTTTCAGCACCTGGTCGTGCAGGCTTTCGAGGTGCTGCACGTTCACGGCCGTAATCACCGAAATCCCCTGCGCCACGAGGTATTCCACGTCCTGCCAGCGCTTTTCGTGGCGCGAGCCGGGCACGTTGCTGTGCGCCAGCTCATCCACCACTACCACCTGTGGCCGCCGCTGGATGATGCCTTCCAAATCCATCTCCTCTACCGCGTGGCCTTTGTAAAAAACCTGCTTGCGGGGCAGCAACGGCACGTGTTGAAGCTCGGCCACGGTGCCGGCGCGGCCGTGCGTTTCCACGTAGCCGATGAGTACCTGCACGCCGTGCGTGTGCAGGTCGTGGGCTTCCTGCAGCAGGCGGTAAGTTTTGCCCACGCCGGCGGCCAGCCCCAGGTAGATTTTGAGCGTACCGCGCCGCCGCTCCTGCACCAGGCGCAGGAACCGCTCGGCAGATTGGTCGCGGGGGTCGGCGATGGGATTCATGGAATTGGGACGTGAATCAGCAAAACGGCCTTGCTGAGCGCAGCCGAAGAACCGAATGCTTCAAAACGACAGCGCGATGCTCGTCGTGATGTTGCCGTAGCTGCGATTGGCGGCATTATCGGAGCGGGCAAATACGCCGTTGATGCCATTCAGATACCGGCCTTCGACGCGAAAAGCCACGTTGCTGGTGGGCAGGTAGTCGAGGTTGAGCGAACCGCCGGCCACCCGGAAATCCTGGTCCAGCGCCCGGGGCATGATGCTGCGGATAATCACGCCGCGCTCGGCGTAGTAGTACTCGCCGCGCACCGTGGCCGAGAATTTATCGGCCAGCTTCTGCTTCACGAAAACCGAGGCCGCATGCCAGGTATCGTACTTTTCGCTGCCCACGCCGCGCTGCTTGCCGATGTCGAACACCAGCGCCAGATTGGTGCGCTCCGAAGCCGCGTAGGTAATGTAGAAATCGTGGAAATAGCGGCGGCGCACGAGCGAGTCATGGGGCTGCTCGTTGCCATAAAACGTGCTGCTGTTGATAAGCACCTTATCCGACGGCTTCCATTGAATTTGAGTGCCGAGCGCCTTGGCCTGGTTGTTTTCGCGAATGTTCTGCCAGCCGTTCAGCACCAGCGCAGTCAGCGTCAATTTGGGG
>JALYUH010000218.1 GCA_030853985.1 Bacteroidota bacterium
GACTTTTAGTCCGCGCGTTTAATGATGCTACTCGCGGACTAAAAGTCCGCGCTACACCGCGCCGCGCAGGAACTGGCAGAAGGGCACCATCGCGGCAAATACTTTGGGCACGTAGGCGCGGAAATCGGCGTGGTTCAGTACCTCCGCGTCGCTCATCGTGTGGCTGGCGACGAAGCTTTTGTGCTTGAGCAGCTCGATTTCGGGGTGCGACACGTCGTAGGCGGCGGGCGACTTTTTGAGCTTGTCGCCGCCCATCGCGCCGAAATAGCGCTGGAAATCGGGCGCGGCGATAATGCCTTTCAAATCAGCCGCATTGTAGTCGATTTCCTGGCGGATGGCGGCCAGTTGGGTTTTGTCGGGCATGTACCAGCCGCCGCCGATGAGCGTGTTGCCGTTGGGGCCGATTTGGACGTAGTAGCCGGGCGTTTCAATGTCCTTGCCGCTGGCGGTGAAGTAGGCCGAAAAGTGCAGCTTGTACGGGTCCTTGTTGTTGCTGAAGCGCACGTCGCGGTAGATGCGGAAGATGCTTTTGCGGCCCAGCGGCCCGGCCAGCGCGGGGTCGAGCCGCTGCAATTCCTGATACCAGAACTCGGCATCTTCCGCAAACTGCTCGCGCAGCTGGTCGTAGGTGGGCTTGCGCTCCTGAAACCAGGCGCGGTCGTTGTGTTTGGTGAGGGCGGTGAGGAAGGTGAAGACGGGCTTGAGCTGCATGAGTAGGGCTAAAATGCGTTGTAATTAAACGTCATGCCTCGGCGGCGCTCGGCATGACGGACTACTTTCCGGTTATCTGACCAGCTCAGTCCTCCGCTTCTTCTTCCTGCTCGCGCGCCCCTTTCGCCTCGCGCACGGCGGCGCTGCGGCGCGGGGCGGGCATGGGGCTGTGCTCGCCGCGCACGGCCTGCCAGATGTTCTCGTTGAAGGCCAGGTCGGGCGCGGCATCTTCGCGGCTCAGGTCGAAGTGCTCGGCGTGGCGGGCGGGGGCGTTGTAGGCGGTGTTGCGCACGGCCTGGGGCGTGGTGGCGGGGCGGGCGGCGTAGGGGCGAAAATCGGGCTTGGCGATAAAGCAGGCCCAGAGCGGCAGCGCGGCGGCATCGTACTGGCTCATGGGCGGCAGGCCGAGGATGAGCTCCAGGGTGCGCAGCATGCCCGACGTGGTGTAGGCCGTGTGCACCACCGCGTGCCGCCGAATGTAGGGCCCGACGAGGTAGGCCGTGGAGCGGTGCGCGTCGATGTGGTCGGGGCCGTTCTGGGCGTCGTCTTCCACAATCATTACCACCGATTCCTTCCAAACGGGGCTGTGCGAGAGGTGCTCAATCAGGCGGCCCAGGGCTAGGTCGTTGTCGGCGGCGTAGCTCAGGGGGCTGAGCTCGCCCTTGCGCGCGCCCATGGTGTGGTCGTTGGGCAGGCGGATGACACTGAGGTCGGGCAGTTGGCCGGCGGCCACGAGCCGGTCGAAATCCTGCTCCCAGATGCGCTCGCGGTCCACGTCCTTCACCCGCAAATCGAAGCCGGGATAGGGCTGGCAGTAGTTGGCCGCGATGCTGGGCGTGGTGGGCTTACCCTTGAACACGAACTCGCCGTAGCTGCGGAAGCTGCGGCCGGCCCGCAGGCAATAGTCCCACAGGAAGCCGTCTTTGGGCTCGGCTACCTCGCCGCGGTTGCCCTCGAAGTCGTACTCGCCGCCCCGGCCGCTGTAGTTGCTGGGCCAGCTTTTTTCCACGAAATCGGTGGCGTAGGCGGCCGTGCTCCAGTTGTGGCCATCGGCGCTCACCTCGGCATCGACATAAAAATTATCGAGCAGCACAAACTCTCGCGTCAGGGCGTGGTGGTTGGGCGTCACCTTTTCGGGGAACAGGCACAGACTGGCGTCGCCGTTGCCGGCCGGCAAATCCCCCAAAACCTGGTCGTACGTACGGTTTTCCTTGATGATGTAGAAAACGTGCTTAATGGGCGACTGCTCGCCCACGCGCTGCGGCACGGGGCTGCCGGCCGCCACCTCGGGCGCGGCCGCCCGGGTTTTGCTGAAGGGCGTGTTGGCGTACACCTGCGCCGAATAGGCCGCCAGGGCTTTCTCGTCGGGCACGGGCAGGCGCGAAAGGCTTCCAACCAGCAGCCCGCCGATGTAGCCTTTGCCCACTTCGCCCACGTCGCGTCCGGGGTTGGGGCCGTTGGGGTTGGCTTTCGAAGCGGTGCCTTTGCCGTTGGCCACCAGCAGCTGGCCGCCCACCACGCGCACCGCCGTGGGGTACCAGCCGGTAGGCACGAAACCCAACGGCCGGCTGGTGGCCGGGTCGCGCACGTCGAACACGGCCAGGCAGTTGTTGTCGGCGTTGGCGATGAAGAGCTGGGTGTCGTCGGCATTCAGGGCGAGGCCGTCGGGGGTGCTGCCAGCGGGCGAGGCCGGGAACAGGGCCGTATTCAGCGTTTCGGTGACCTGCCTGGCGCGGGTGTCAATCACGGAAACCGAGTTGCTGTTGGCGTTGGCCACGAACAGGCGGCGGCCGTCGCGGGTGATGGCCAGGTCGTTGGGGTGGCTTTCGACGGGGATGCTGGCCAGTAATTGCTGCCGCTCCACATCATACACCGCCACCGCGTGGCCACCCCAGAGGCTGATGTAGAGCCGCGCGCCGTCGGGGCTAAGGAGGGCATCATACGCTTCGGCGGGCAGCTTGAGGGTGCGCAGAATCCGGCGCGTTTTTAGGTCGAAGGTGTAGAGCGAATTGTCTTCGCGCGTTACGGCGTAAAGCACTTGGCGGCGGCCATCGACGGCGAGGCCGGCCACCCCGATTTTCTGCTTCGGCCACCGCTGGCCCAGCACCAGGGCGCTGTCGGGCTGCAATTTTTGGCCTTCGATTTTGAAGCAGTGAATACGGTTGTGCTGCCCGCCCGAGGCGTAGAGCGTGCGGCCGTCGGGGGCCCAGGCGAGGCCGGCCCAGGCGGCGGGCACCACGCGGGTGTCGAGCACGCGGCCGGTGGCGGCGTCGAGCAGCTGCACCGAGTTTTCGCCCCAGCCGCCGTTGGTGACGGCCGCCAGGCGGCCGTCGGGGCTGATTTCCAGGCTCAGGGGCAGGTCGCCGAGCGGGGTGGTAGTACCGGCGGGGCTCAGCTTCCAGCCGTTGGGCAGCAGGGTTTGGGTGGTGCCGGCAATCGGACCGGGCAGCGCGCCGGGCGCTTCGGCAGCGGGCTGCGAGCTGGGGTTGCCCGAGCAGCTGAGCAGCGCCAGCAGTGGCAGGCTCAGCGCCAGGCGGAGGGTATTCGTGGAATTCAACATGGGCGGAGAAAACGACGGCGTATCAGCCACCATAACGGCTGCGAAGGTACTGCTTATGCC